>NZ_JAUBOV010000010.1:0-124248 GCF_036700405.1 Microcoleus sp. T3_D1 | reverse complement strand
CTGCATTGTAAACAGCCTCGTTGGGTAGACTAACTATATTTAAACCGGGAACAATGCTGTCGGTAACGGTGACGTTTTCGGCTGTGCTGGGGCCGTTGTTGACTGTGGAAATTGTGTAAGTAACTGTTTCACCCGGTGCAGCAGCAGCAGTCCCGGTTTTGGTGGTAACAACGTCGGCAAGAGCAGCAACAATTGTAGTTGAGACTTGAGAGATGGGTTGGGAACTATTGTTGTTACCTCGATCTGGGTCGAAAGTGCTGGATGTGCTATAGGCAGTGTTAGTTAAGGAAGCGCCGCCTGTTGCCGGAACTCTTGCGGTGATGGTGCGGGTTTGGCTAGCACGGTTAGCCAGAGTCGGAATCGCCGGCCAGATGACCGTCCTCGTTTTGCTGTCTAAAGTACCGCCGTCGGAGGCGCTGACGAAACTTAAGCCTGCGGGCAGGGGATCTTGAATCAGGACGCTTTCGGCGCTGTCTGGCCCGTTATTTGTGGAGGTAATCGTATAGGTTATGGTGCTGTTGGGTGTGGCGAACAGCGGGCCTTTTTTAACAATGGAAACGTCGGCTTGGAGTGTAGGGCGATTTATACTTTCGACGATGACATTGTTAACTTCGTGAATGTTTGTGTTTCCCCCAGTCGAAGCAGCAAAGCCAAATTTAAAAGTACGTGGCACTTCTCCGTTTATGGTTGCCAAATTTGATATGTCGATCAGTGTTTCGCCCGCATCAAATGTGCCGTTCCTGTTCACGTCGAAGGCCACTGTCAGACGGTT
Source organism: Microcoleus sp. T3_D1 (assembly GCF_036700405.1). Taxonomy (NCBI): domain Bacteria; kingdom Bacillati; phylum Cyanobacteriota; class Cyanophyceae; order Oscillatoriales; family Microcoleaceae; genus Microcoleus; species Microcoleus sp. T3_D1. The sequence continues at coordinate 123,476 of NZ_JAUBOV010000010.1, read as the reverse complement.
AGGAGATGTTGGTGAGTTCGTCGTCGGGAATAATGTAACTTGAACGGTTCTTTTAGCCTCAGCGCGAATGCTTGTATCTTTATTGTCTATGCCAATGGAAACGCCAGTCAAACTGTTAGTTAAAAAACTAGAACCTAAAAATTTATAATTTTCGGTTGGGATTGTGCTTTCCCTGCCTCTAAGTCCTACTGCATCAGGTCGCTGCCCCGGGCCACCCTGTTTTCCAGCAATAGTGCTAGAATAATTGCCAAACTCGTCTAATCCGACACCTAAATAACCTCCTACAATACCCGGTACAATTCCATCCCTATTATTCTGAGCATAGCCGAGAGAGCCACCGTAGCCTCCCGCTTTTGTTGGCGTAGCTGTTCCGTCAATGAGGAAAAAACTAATGCCATCCGCACCAAAGAGGTTACCCTCGCGATCAACGACAGTACCTCTGTTATAGGCAAAGAAATCAAAGGTAACTCTCAGACCCTCAGTGGCGGAGATGGGGTTGTTGTAGATAACAAAAGCTGCTTGGTCAAAGGCGTTTGATGTTAATCTCAAAGTACCTTGTCCCTCGGGATCGCCAGTCCCTAAAGCAGGAATAACTCCGCTGAGGTTTTCTGTACTACCTGCTGTTAAGCCTGGGTTAGTTGTAAGGGTGTTGCCAACTCCATATATCCAAGGCCCGATCGCTGTTGAATTTCTAAATTCTTCAGCCGCTAAGGTAGCCAGGACTGATGTGTAGCCTTCTAGGACTTTTTTTTCAAAGGCTATTTCGGTATTTATTTGTCCTGTAGTAATTTCTAATTCCCAGTCGCCACCTAATGCTGCACTCCCTGTTAGGTTGTTGGAAGCGGCAATATTTGCTCCTGTTATTTCACTGAGTTTTTGTATGAATTTAATCCCGGATTCGCCGGCGGCTATGTTACAGCCGTAAAGCAGAATGCTGCCAGATTCGCTAAGGGCTTTTCCCCACTGCTGCAATTGGTTGCTGTAGGTTTCTAGATTATCAATATTAAGTTCTGTTGATCCGATTTCTACTGCTGCTTCTCGACCGTGAGAAACTATATGCAGGCTGGTGATGCTGTTGCGCTGACCCAGAATTTCGGTGATTTGCTCGATTCCATCCCGGGTTCTATCGAGCAAGATTACTTCTGTACCGCATTTCACTCCCCTGAGCAACTCTTGGTAGTTTTCTACTTTTGAATCCACAATCGCTAGATTTTTTCGGCTAGCCGTCTCTGCTTCATAGCTGGCTTGTCTCAAGATTTTAGTTTCCATATTGGTAGATTTCCCTGTTTGTGTAGATGACCAATTTGACAGATTTGGGATGGTTTTCATTTTGGGTTAATTTGGGTGCTAAATCTAAGCTACCCATTTTCCTAGATGACGATAAACTTTCAAATATAAAGCTTGGAAAGTTCTTTCTTTATGAGACATAATAGTAACCTATATTTGTCAATTGTGATGTTTGTCAATCATTAGACAGGATTTACTGCGATCGCCATTGGATGTCCTGATGCGGTCGAGCGCTGCGAATTATAACATGAATAAGGGGTCACAGCCTTTATATTAGCCAAAACCCTCTATTTTTGGGAAAAATAATATCAGGTCTAAGGTTAGTTATATGCTAAATTACTTACGGATTTATCAGCATAAGGGGTCAGACCCCTCATGCTGCTGTTCTTAGTCTGGTGATATCGAGGCTGGCTCAGACAGATTGAACCGTAAATATACAGAAAATACTAATTTCCTAAAAATTGGCAGATTTTGACTTTGAGGTGCGATCGCGATTGAAAGTTGAGAGTACCTGACATCTTGCAGCAATATCAATAAGAGGATTTTTCGTGGGGTCGGGCGGGTTTATAAAACCTATTTGCAAGCTTTAAGGCTGTTGGCGAACCCGCCCCTACGGCTAATTGAGAATGGTGCAAGATCTCAGGAGTACCGTATTTCTAGAGATTTATACTTATACTAATTTGGTGTGCAGTAAACTCACAGCCATGTAATAATAGCCACTTAACGCTACAAAAGTTAACAAAAAACTTGACAAATTATATATGTTAATACCAGGATTGCGGTGACAAAAAAGAACGATCGCCCTTGAATTCAAAAGGAACGATCGCCCTTTACACCCTCTTTCTATCTAAATCATGAAACTGCGTCGATCGCACCCCCTAACCCGTGCTTGTTAAGCGTCAATATCGAGTTCCCGCACTAAAAAAGCCCATTCATCTGCCAATTCTTCAATGACTTTCGCAGTGGGTTTGCCAGCACCGTGTCCCGCTTTAGTTTCAATGCGAATTAACACGGGTTTTTCTCCCGCGTGGGTTTCTTGCAAAGCAGAAGCAAACTTGAAACTGTGGGCCGGAACTACTCGATCGTCGCGATCGGCAGTTGTAATCATTGTCGCCGGATAAACCGTTCCCGGTTTGAGATTGTGCAACGGAGAATAGCCGTGAATTGTGGAAAATTCTTCGGGATTTTCCGGCGAACCGTATTCAGAAGTCCAAGCCCAACCAATGGTAAATTTGTGGAAGCGCAACATATCCAAAACGCCGACTGCCGGCAGTGCTGCACCGAACAATTCCGGCCGCTGAGTCATGCAAGCCCCTACTAATAAACCGCCGTTGCTACCACCTGCGATCGCCAATTTTGCCGGTTTGGTATACTTGTTTTCGATCAACCATTCAGCGCCAGCTATAAAGTCATCAAACACGTTTTGCTTGTTCAACTTTTTGCCTGCTTCGTGCCATGATTCGCCGTACTCGCCGCCTCCCCGCAAACAGGCGATCGCATAAACTCCGCCCATCTCTAACCACACTATCCTGCTAACAGAAAAACTCGGAGTTAGCGAGATGCCAAAACCACCGTATCCGTAAAGGTAGGTGGGGTTATTGCCATCCAACTGCAAGCCTTTCTTGTGCGTGATAAACATGGGTACTTGCGTACCGTCTTTGCTTGGGTAAAATACTTGTTTTGTCTCGTAATCTTCGGGATTAAAATCGACATTTGGCTGCCGATAAATCGTACTTTCATCTGTCACCATATTGTACCGATAAATGGTGTTTGGCGCAGTGAAACTGGTGTAAGCATAAAAGGTTTCGGTGTCGTGCCGCTTGCCGCCGAATCCTCCCACCGAACCGATTCCGGGCAAGGCAACTTCTCGCACGAAAGAGCCGTCTAAGTTGAAAATTTTAATCTGGGTGTAGGCGTCTTTCAAGTAGGAAGCGACAAATTGATTGTTCAGGAGGCCTATGCCTTCGAGGGTTTCTGCTGCTTCAGGGATAATTTCTGTCAACCCCCTCTCCCTGGGCGACGGGGGGGTTTCATCACAACCAAGGGATGAGGGAGGTGGGTTGTTGGTGTCGATCGCAATTACGCGGCCCAACGGTGCATTTAAGTTTGTTTGAAACCAGAAAAGAGAGCCCTCATTGTCGATGAAACTGTACTCAGCCTCGAATTCGCTAATCAGTTCTACAACGCTTGATTCCGGTGCAGTTAAATCCTTGTAAAAAATCAAGTTTTTTGTTTCAGTTCCCTGCCAAACTGAGATAATCAAGTATTTGCCATCTTCGGTAACACCACCGCTAAATCCCCACTCTTTTTGGTCGGGTCGCTCGTAGATTAATACGTCTTCAGATTGCGGCGTGCCGATTTGGTGGTAAAACAGTTTTTGGTAATAGTTAACTTCTTCGTGCTTGCTTTTTTCGTTCGGTTCGTCGTAGCGACTATAAAAAAAGCCTTTACCGTCGTGAGTCCAAGATGCGCCTGAGAATTTAATCCACTTTAAATGGTCTGATAAATCTTCGCCGGTTGCCACCTCGCGGACTTTCCATTCCTGCCAGTCAGAACCGGAACTTGACAAACCGTAGGCCATGTATTTGCCGTCTTCGCTGATAGCTATCCCACCCAGAGCAACGGTTCCATCTTCTGAGAGAGTGTTGGGGTCAATTAATACTTTGGGTTCGCTGTCGAGGGATGTTAACGTGTAGAGTACAGATTGATTTTGCAGGCCGTCATTCTTGTAGTAGAAATAGCGAGATCCTTCTTTGAAAGGTATGCCGTATTTCTCGTAATCCCAAAGTTGAGTTAGGCGCTGTTTGATTTTTGCCCGCGCCGGAATTTCGTTGAGGTAGCCAAAAGTGACTGCGTTTTGGGCTTCCACCCAAGCTTGGGTTTCCTCAGAGTCGGGGTTTTCCAGCCACCTGTAGGGGTCAGATACTTTGACGCCGTGGTAGTCGTCTGTTTGGTCGATTTTGCGGGTTGTGGGGTAGCTTAAAGGTCGATCGAATTGGGTCATGATTTTTTACTACTCTCGGTAACTTTTTCCAGTTTACCCTTTCGCGGCAGTGACAGGGGAGAGTAGCTCAATTTGGGATTTGAGATTTTATCCTAAATCTGGGTTAAATAAGTAACTCCACCTCGAAAAACCGAATACTTTGATACCTGAATCCTTTAAAATATTGGGTGTATAACATAGAATATCTCGCCCATAAATACTATTTTAAAATGAGATATAATTAATTGAGTTTTTTTCGGATAAAGTGCTTCCCAAGAATGACTAAATTTCCCCATGACCAGTTTGCCAAAGAATACCTAAGAGAGTTATTGTCACCTCTAGGAGAAGTAGAAACCAGTAAAGATGTTTCTGCTCAAGTTCGAGAAATTGATATCTGGTTTAAACCCACTTCTGTATCGCCTGAATACGTAGAGAATTTAGGTTTATTAGGTCAAATGACTGCGACTGTGGCTGCGATCGAACCATTTCGCAATGCCGTCAATACAGAGGATATCTTCAGTTGTGTGGTCAAACTTTTAAATACTAGGGCAGAATTACTGCGCCGAGCTAATCGAGAAGAGCAACGTTTAGAATCCCAGCAATTACCCAGGTTGTGGATTCTGACTCCCACTGCTTCGGAGGCTTTGTTAAGGAGCTTTAATTTTATGCTTCCCCAAGAGTCAGAAGGTTGGGGGAGGGGGGTTTATTTTCTATCGGAAGTTTGGCGAGTAGGATTGATAGCTATTCACCAGCTACCGAATGTTCCAGAAACGATGTGGTTGCGGATTTTAGGTAAGGGTAAAGTACAGCAAGGGGCGATCGCGGAATTAACAAGATTGCCTGTTGATAGTCCCTTACGAGCTAGTACGCTAGAATTATTGTACAACCTGCAAGCGAATCTGCAAGTAAATTTAGCAGCTAGTGCCCCAGGAAATCAGGAAGATAAGGAGTTAGTTATGGCGCTCGTACCTCTGTTACAACAAAAAATAGATCAGGCCACACAACAAGGCAGAGAAGAAGGAAGAGAAGAAGGAAGAGAAGAAGCACAGCGGTTGATTTTGCAGAACTTTTTGCAAGTCAGATTTGGGGAGTTAGACGCTCAGACAATTGCCTTTTTTTCCTCTGTTTCGGCTTTACCTGTTGGTGAATTCACGATGTTGTTAGTGCAATTATCCACATTGCCAATCGCCCAAGCAGATAGACAACAAGTACAAACTTTAATCGCCGAAAATGTCTTGAGAAAGCGCTTTGGTCAATTAGAAGTAAACACCGTCAATCTCATCCCAAATTTGCTCGCATTGTCTGCCGAAAATTTATCGCTATTGCTGTCACAACTCCCGGATTTGTCAATAGAAGAATTAATTGCTCGAATAGAAAATTCTTCCCTTTGAGTAAAAAAAGAGCGATTAAGCTCGATCGAGTTCTTGTCGAAAGTAGGGGTTGGGCGTCCCGCCCGCCAGAAAATACAATTTAGATGCGGGACAAATTATAACTAATCCAACTCCCTCCTTCCTTCCAAAGCACGAGCCAATGTAACTTCATCGGCATATTCCAAATCTCCCCCCATCGGCAAACCAAAAGCTATGCGCGTCACTAGGGTAAAAGGTTTTAATAAGTGACCGATATAAAGAGTAGTAGTTTCGCCTTCCACGCTGGGACTAATAGCAATAATTACTTCCTTAACCTTTTGCTGGCTGACGCGCCGCACTAACGGTTGAATGTTCAATTGTTCGGGGCCAATTCCATCCATCGGCGAGATAACGCCGCCAACAACGTGATATTTACCCATGTATTCCCGCGTTTTTTCTAAAGCGATTACGTCGCGGGATTCTGACACTACACAAATGGTATGAGTGTCGCGGTTGGTATTGCGGCAAATTTCGCAAACAGGGTCAGCAGATAAGTGAAAGCATACTTGACAGAAACCTACTTGCTGTTTGGCATCAATCAAAGATTTAGCTAGGGCTTGCACTTCTTCTTCCGGTCGCTTCAAAATATGTAAAGCTAAACGCTGGGCTGTTTTTGGGCCGACTCCGGGCAAGCGCTGCAATTGTTCGATTAAACGAGCTAAAGGTCGAGTGTACATTAAAAATTGGCGGTAATTGGTAATATCATTTCTGGTTGATTCGCGGCAATATAATTTGTGCGATGTAGGGGCGGATTTTACCAACCATCTATGTTTAAAACTAAGTATATCATAAACCCGCGCCGCCCATACAGTGATGACTATTGACTAATTTACCCTCCACTAATTTTAGCTTTGTAGCCTAATTTTGTGATAATTTCTAGGAGCTTTTGCTTGTGTTCGCCTTGAATTTCGATTTCATTATCTTTGACTGTGCCGCCAGTACCGCATTGAGCTTTTAGCTGTTTGGCTAGAGTTGCTAATGTTTCGGGTTTTTCCTGAAAGCCGCTGATGACTGTAACTGTTTTGCCGCCGCGTCCTTTTCGGGATGCTTCGATTTTGAGGTTTTGTTGATTGGGGGGAACTTCGGCAACTCCCCGTTGGAGGGCGGCGGAGTTGTCAACGTTCCCAAATTCGGAGTAAACAATGCGTTTTCCTGATGGGGTATTGGTATCGGAGTCTTTGCGTTTTGATGTACTCATATTAGTTTATTGTTGGTCATTTTGAGTTTTTAAGTCTTTGACTAAAAAAATCTCAGTTGGGACTGGAAACTGGGAATTGATAATTGGTTGGGTTGGTTGTATTAACAAAAATGATGCTATCTGATATTATATCATATTAGTTGCAGATCGGCCGGGTTTCAACCCCTGCCTCAAAGCTAAAGTCCTCGCTATGAGGACTTTAGAATGTGTTTGAGAATGGTTTATTTAAGTGAATTTTAAGGGAATATAATCTATGGGCTTTGAGGTTGGTTTTTAATGTGGCAGGTGCGATAGCATCGATCGTACTTGATATTAGCAGTCAGTTTTAACTGACTTTAGCTATGAGACAGGGAATTAATTCTCTGCCGACCCAAAGGCGATCGCGACTTCCCCGAGTTCGATTGAATTAGTTGCAGCTCTAACTCAATCTAGCGAATCGCGTATGTTTTCTCGTGCCTGTGAAAGAATATTTATGTAGTCTTTATCAAAAGTTACTGATATAACTTTCTCCAACACTGCTTTTAGATCCCAAAGAACACGTTCTTCCGCTTGGTCTTGGAACAACGAAGGATGTTCTTCTTCAATAAAATTACATAACCATTCAAGCAATACAAGGGCTTCGTCATCGCTAAGGCTTACAGACACATTTTTATTTCCTTTTGTAGATTCCATGCTTGTAACCCTCCGTGTTCAAGAACATTTTGTAGTTTTGCAGAATTAAGTTTCCAGCCACTAATAAATTGACCCGACGGAGAAACCCTTACCCAGCAATATATCGAGGGGGTCAACGACCGAATCGACATTTCAGCGATTTGCCTACCCCCTCGCGAGATAGCCCGATCGCCCACAGCCCCATCGACTAGATATAATAAAATCTGTCCCATTATCCCAAGAAAGTCCGTGACTGTCACCCCCCTGCATCTCACCACCGAAACCAGCGCCCAACGCCCCGACTCCCTCGGCAGATTCGGCAAATTCGGCGGCAAATACGTCCCCGAAACCCTCATGCCGGCTTTATTTGAACTAGAAGCCGCTTTCCACAAATACCGCAGCGAACCGGAATTTCAACAGCAACTCCAACAATTGCTCAAAGATTATGTCGGCCGCCCCAGCCCTTTGTATTTTGCCGAACGCCTCACCGAACACTACGCTAAAGCAGACGGAACTGGCCCGCAAATTTACCTCAAACGCGAAGATTTAAACCACACGGGAGCTCACAAAATTAACAATGCTTTAGCTCAAGCATTGTTAGCAAAACGCATGGGCAAAAAGCGCGTAATTGCTGAAACTGGTGCCGGTCAACACGGCGTTGCTACTGCCACAGTTTGCGCTCGTTTCGGGATCGAATGCGTTGTCTACATGGGCGTTCACGACATGGAAAGACAGGCTTTAAATGTGTTTAGAATGCGCTTGATGGGAGCCGAAGTGCGGCCGGTGGCTGCGGGTACGGGAACGCTGAAAGATGCCACTTCCGAAGCGATTCGCGACTGGGTGACAAATGTTGAAACAACTCATTACATTCTCGGTTCCGTAGCGGGCCCCCATCCTTACCCCATGATGGTACGCGATTTCCATGCGGTAATCGGTGAAGAAACGCGGGCTCAGTGTCAGGAAAAGTGGGGTGGTTTGCCGGATATTTTATTAGCTTGCGTCGGCGGCGGTTCTAATGCAATGGGTCTTTTCCACGAGTTTGTCGGGGAAGAAACTGTCAGATTGATTGGTATTGAAGCGGCCGGCGAAGGTGTGGAAACTGATAAACACGCTGCTACTTTGACTAAAGGAAGTGTGGGAGTTCTGCACGGGGCGATGAGTTATTTGCTGCAAGATAATGAAGGTCAAGTGATTGAACCGCATTCTATTAGTGCAGGTTTGGATTATCCGGGTGTGGGGCCGGAACACAGTTATTTGAAGGATGCGGGCAGGGCTGAATATTATAGCGTAACTGATGCAGAAGCGCTGGAAGCATTTCAGCGACTTTCGCAGTTGGAGGGGATTATTCCGGCTTTGGAAACTTCTCACGCGATCGCCTATTTGGAGACTCTGTGCCCGCAGCTAACAGGCAATCCGCGCATTGTGCTTAACTGTTCCGGACGCGGCGATAAAGACGTGAACACTGTAGCGAAGGTTCTGAATATCTAGGTTAGCGGAATGTGGGGCGATCGTTCTGTAGGAATTGGTAACAATTAATTGGTGTTAACTTAAGACTAAAATCCTTTGTATCTCTCGTTTGTATCGAAGTCTAGATCCCCCCTAGCCCCCCTTAATAAGGGGGGGACTGGAAGCGTTCAAAGTCAACCCCTACTCCCCTTATTAAGGGGGAGTAGGGGGTATGCGAGGGGGATCTAGAGGCTTATCCTCTGAGGGTATACTCATATTACTTTTGGCATTAAGTTGACACTAATGGTAACAATTAACTTTATTTATCGTTTGATTTCATGTCCAAAGGTTTGATTTTGATGGGCTTGGGATTGTTGACAATCCTGCCCAAGTGTGATACCTCCATTCCTACGCGATCGCTGCCACAAACTCCCATGAATACTAATGTTGCTTCGAGTGCTATTACTGACTTAGAAAAAGCGGTTAACCAACAGATCAATCAATACCGAGCATCTAAAAAGTTGCCGCCGCTGAGTGTCGATCCGCGAATCAGTCAGATAGCAAGAATTCACAGCGAAAATATGGCTAACGGTAAAGTACGTTTCAGCCACGATGGATTTGAGGGGCGGGCGAAAGCAATTACGATTCCTTATCAAAGTGTAGCTGAAAATCTTGCTTACAATATGGGCTACAGCGACCCGGTACGGAATGCTGTTGAGGGTTGGATTAAAAGTGACGGCCACCGCAAAAATATGGAGGGTCAGTTTAATGTGACCGGTATTGGGGTTGCGAAAAATGCCAAAGGGGAGTATTATTTTACTCAGCTTTTTGTCCGCACTCGGTAATTTGAAGGAAGGCACGACACGGATTCGGACACGGATACACGGATTAATTATCGAGTGTGACGTAGATGCTGAAGTTAGAAGGAAGAGGGAAGAGGGAAAAAGGCAGTCAAAAGTCAACAGTCAAAAGTCAACATTCAACAATTACTAATAATGGAATTTGCAGATTTTCAAGTGTGCGATCGTGATATTCCCGATTCTCTCTTATCTTATTATTTGACTGCGGAGGCGATCGCCGTTGATACGGAAACAATGGGTTTGATGCCGTGGCGCGATCGCTTGTGTTTGGTGCAGTTGTGCAATCCAGAAGGTAAAGTTGCAGTGGTGCGGATTGCCAAAGATCAGACAGCAGCACCGAATTTAAAGAAGTTAATGGAAGCCGAAAATATTGAGAAAGTATTTCATTTTGCGCGCTTTGATATGGCAACAATGCGTTACAATTTAAGTATTGATATTGCACCAGTTTTCTGCACCAAGCTAGCTAGTAAACTTGCTAGAACTTATACCAACAGACACGGATTGAAAGAATTAATTCTAGAACTCGAAAAGGTAGAATTAAATAAAACATCTCAAAGTTCCGACTGGGGAAATGCGACTAATCTTTCTGACGATCAACTAAATTATGCTGCTAATGATGTTCGCTATTTGCTGAGCGCTAAACAAAAGTTGACTGCTATGTTGCAGCGAGAAGAACGCTGGGAAATTGCACAGCAATGTTTTCAGTGTTTGCCCGTTTTTGTGAGTTTGGATTTATTGCAGTACAAGGATGTTTTTGAGCACGGCTAATACCATTTTAGATTTTAGATTTTAGATTGGGAATGACTGATGAGTACCAGGGTTTAGATCGCGGGCATACAGTTGCATTCTTTTTGGGAACTTGTATAATATTGTGTCATATTATGTCCGATGGATTGACCATAATATCCGGGCCGGGCGGGTTTTTGAGATTGTCAATTATTGGCAGATATTATTGGTTAACCCGCCCCTACCTGATTTCGGGCGAAGCGAAGCGGAGGGAATCGACCGGACTAGATATCACCTCGCACAACTGCAATCAAATTGTTTTGTAGTGAAGACTTGAGTTATCATAAAACTCGCTGGGACTTGAGTCGTCACTACAAACGTAATTATTATTATTTGACCGGACTTGATGTGATATCAAATCCGGTAGCATCGGAAATATTCCTCTCTGTATTCTCTCCCTCTGCGTTCTCTGCGCCCTCTGCGGTTAAATCATTCCGATACACCCGGAAACGATATGAGTTAAAAAAAAATCAAAACAGTGATCTATTGCTAATTAGGGCTGATCGGGATTGTGTGCGTGCAGCAAAGCTTCAATTTGGTCGTCAACATTTCTAATCACCTGTTCCAAAGCGGGCAACCCCTCTAAGGGCACAGGAGAAAGGCGAGTTCGATCGCGAATTTGATTCACTTTCCGCTGCAATTCTTCGGCCAGCCGCAGTGCGTCGCGACTCAAAGTAGACAACTGCTGCTGCTGGTAAAACCTCAAAGCTGCCCCCCGCAAAACTTGCAGGGTGGCTTCTTCCTTGCCACCCACCGTCATTACCCGCAAGCGCAACAGCAAATGAGTGTTTTGATATATGCGCTCAACTTCGACTTGTTTGGGCTGTTCTACCGGACAAACAGGCATATCTGTCAGCCGCTTCAACTCGTCGATAACCTCTTGGAAAAGGACGATATCGATACCTTCGAGCATCGATTTCAAAACGCCGTCTTGACTCCAAAGAATCCGGCCTTGGGACTGGTGCCGCTCAAAAAACAGGCGGCCGATACCCTCTCGCAGCACTCTACCGAGCAATTCTTCCAGCAGTTGGGGCGCGGGCAAAGTTGCCAAAACTTCGACTGGGCTTGACAAGTGCAAGGCCTCGACATTCAAAACCGATAGCTGTGTCGGTGTCGGGGGAACCTCAGCGCCAGCAGGTTGAAACCGCTCAGGATGGGGCAGCGAGGGTTGTGGCACAGACAGCAGCGTTGCTGCATTGGGGCCTGAAGTTGCTGGTGGGGGATTTTTGGCTGTTGGGGCTGCTGCGGTTTCTGTCTGGCTGGGTTCTCGAAGCTGGCTCCCGTGCAGCAAGTAAGCTGAGAGCATCGAGCGCTGAGTTTCCGAGGCAATTGGCTCTGTTGTGACTGAGCAATTCATGTAAGCTAAAATCCGCTGCACGTAGTCCAAGGCGGAGTCATCTTGGGCATCGACTACGCCCAGTTTAAACAGATTACCTTCTAGAGATAAAGGCAAAACTTGATAATAAAGGCAAGCTTCAAAGGGGACAACTGTGTCGATTAGTTGAAATATTCGATCGGAGTCCATTGTAGCTGCCGAGTCTGTTGAAGATGTATGTACCATTAGCTGCTTTGTAGTTGGAAGCGCGATCGAGCGCGACGCACCAACCTGATGCGATAAAATTAAACGCTGCAACTTCCCTGACGGAGGAATTGGTCTCACAACCGGAAGCTTTTCTTAAATAAAAATTCTTAGTCCCAGAATTTTCTCCCTTCTGTATTGCAGCCTCAAATTCTACCAAAAGATTGAGAGCTAGATGATGACTAGCGCAGTCTAGACCAACTATCATCGATCGCCCGAGATTGATGCCCGTGGCTGGCAACAATAGAATTATGTCTTTAATGCACAAGTATTAGAGATGCACCACAACCGATGATTTACGGGCAACCGCTGAATTTAGGATTGGTTAAAAAATCCTCAAAAGTCGATCGTGCTGCTAGTATCTTACCTCAGAGAGTGGGCTGCGATCGTCTCGGAGCGCGATCGTCACGGCAGCGCTACAAGAGCCCGATTAATCTAACCTGAATTGATACAAGGGGCATCGCGCGGTTTTCCACGGGGAAACTCGCAGAACTCTGTGGCTGTGAGGGAATTGATTTGTAGCGCGGATTCGGAAAAATGCTACCGCCCATTAACAATTAGCAATTGCCCGCCACCCATTACCAATCTACTCGTTGCGGAGAGATTGAGCTGCTAAATAGAGTTTGCTCCACTCGCCGATGACTTGATTGGTTTTCAGCTTTAATTCAGATGCGATCGTCTCTACACTTTTCCCTGCTTTCAGCGATTCTACCAACTGCCGCTGCACCGGCGTGAGGTTCTGTAAATATTGCTGCCACTGAGCCGGAGTCAAGCCCAAACTGTGTTCTTTGAGCGAAGTTTCCAGCCAGCTAGCGACTAATTCCGGTGCTTGTTTGACCGCAAAAACCCGAATCGCGTGGTAACTGACTTTTTCTCGCAAGCGGTAAATTTGCTTGATTGGAACCTTCAAATCCTCGGCAATTGCCTCTTGGGAACGACCTTGCAGGTAAAGCTGCAGCCACCGGGAAGCCAGCGGATCGACTTCAGCGGCCAAGTAATTCTCAAATTCTTGTTGGACAATCTGCCGCTGAGTTTGCTGCTCTTCCCAAGCTTGATTTTCTCGATACTCGGACATCGCCTGTTCGTCTAGCAGGCTGAGCGGTTCGTCTGTATCGTCGGGTAGAACCTGTTCCGACACCAGCCGCACCCAGTCTCCCGCAGGCACTTGGGTCAACCCGCCCCGCTGAGCACGCCGCAGGTAGTTGACAAAACGGTACACCAGCAGCGGCTGGTTGCGGATCGGCCGCAAGCAGTATTCTTCTGTGCTCGCTAGCAGCAAAGCATTTCGCAGCCGTCTGTCTGAGGTGCATTCGGCAATCCAGGCGACTTGCTGCTGCAGGTAGCGATCGGAATTGAGCATTTCCTGAATCACTTCTTGTAGTACCTCCACCGCACTCCGCTGTCTGTCGCGACTCAGGGAAACCCACGCTTGGATTTTTTGCCGGAGCACAACCAAACCGCCGAGCCGCCCGATCAAGTTGCGGTAAGCTTTTTCTGGCGGTACTCCCAGATACCGAGAAATCAAAATTCGATATAAAAAGTCGATCGCCCCAGAGGCGACAGACAATTGAGTTGGGCTAAGAGTGTCAAATCTTTCGGGCTTGTCTCCCAACAGCCAGCGGACAACACTCTCGCGGGTGCTAGAATTTTCGTCCGGGCAATCTTGTTCAAGTCGAGACTTCCAATCTTGTGCCAGTCTTTGGGCCAAGGTCATGAGCTGTTGAGCTATTTGTCTTTCACCCCCGATTTTACGTGGTATCCTGGATTTTTGAGTATTTTTCAGATATACGATCGCGCGATCGGATAAATTACCTTAAATTACCCTAAACAAAATTCCATTACGGTGCGATATGCCTAACTTTTTATTAGAACTCGGTACAGAAGAATTGCCCGCATCTTTTGTCTCAGGCAGCGCCCAGCAGTGGCAGCGACTTGTACCTGCAACGCTGGCAGAAGAATCCTTGACAAATGACTCTATTAATGTATACGCTACTCCGAGGCGTTTGGCCGTTCTCGTGAAAGGACTGCCAGTTCAGCAATTAGACAGAGAAGAAGAGGTAAAAGGGCCACCCGCGAGTTCGGCTTTTAAAGATGGAAAACCGACGAAAGCAGCCGAAGGTTTTGCGAAAAAGCAGGGCGTAGAAATTGATGCTTTGGAAGTTCGCGCTACCGATAAAGGCGATTTTGTGTTTGTGCTCAAAAAGATTCCGGGGCGGATGACAGCGGATATTTTGACAGAACTTGTGCCGCAGTGGATTAATAAGTTAGAAGGCAAAAGATTCATGCGGTGGGCCGACGGAGATTTGAAGTTTCCGCGCCCGATTCGATCGATCGTGGCACTGTTAGATGATACTGTACTGCCAATTACATTGGTGAGCGGTTCGGATACGGTCAAGAGCGATCGAATTTCCCAAGGACACCGGGTGTTATACACCCCCCCTACAGCCCTGGGGGGGGTCTCGATTCCCCAAGCCGAGGATTATGTCGAGTGTCTGCGGGCGGCTTGCGTAGAGGTCGATCGAACCCAGCGCAAAAATCAAATTAAAGCACAAGTAGAAGCCGCAGCCACAAAACAAGGCGGTTATGCCGACATTACCGAAGATTTGTTAGAAGAAGTCACCGACTTAGTAGAATGGCCGAACGCAGTTGTCGGCAAATTTGACGAGGAATTTTTGATATTGCCGCCGGAAGTAATCACCACAATTATTGTTACAAACCAGCGGTATTTTCCCATCCTCAAAAGCCCCGGTTATCCCGAACTTCTGCCCTATTTCATTACAATTTCCAACGGATCTCCCGCTAAAGCAGCGATTATTGCCGCCGGTAACGAGCGAGTAGTGCGGGCAAGATTGGCAGACGGTCAGTTTTTCTACAAAGCAGACTTGGCAAAGCCTCTAGAGGATTATTTGCCCAAGTTGGAAACAGTTACTTTCCAAGAAGATTTAGGGACTGTGCGCGCAAAGGTCGATCGGCTGTGCAAGATTGCCAGTTTAATTGTCAATCAACTGCAAATCACAGAGGAAGAGCAAGCTGATGTAGCAAGAGCAGCCTTACTTTGCAAAGCCGACCTCGTAACCCAAATGGTTTACGAACTTCCCGAAATGCAAGGAATCATGGGGCAGAAATACGCCTTAGCAAGTGGCGAATCGGAAACAGTAGCCACAGCGATTTTTGAACATTATTTGCCCAAAGGTGCGGGCGACAATTTGCCCCAAACTCTCACAGGTCAAGTTGTCGCAATAGCCGACAAATTAGATACATTAGTCAGCATCTTCGGTTTGGGAATGTTGCCGACAGGTTCCTCCGATCCTTTTGCCCTGCGCCGCGCAGCCAATGCAATAACTAACATTATTTGGGCGGCTCAGTTGCCAGTCAACTTGCACAAGTTGCTCGCAGAAGTTGTGGCCGAATTTACCGCAGCGCGCCCGGAAACACCTGCGGAGTTGCTATCGCAGTTATACGAGTTTTTCTTGCAAAGAATTCGGACTTTGTTGCAAGAAGAAAAGAATGTAGATTATGATTTGGTAAATGCAGTTTTGGGAGAAAACGACCCAGAATATACTGAACGAGCATTGAGAGATTTGTTAGACGCACGGGAAAGAGCGCTTTTTCTGCAACAAATCCGCAATAACCAGACTTTGGATCTGATTTACGAAACAGTCAATCGTTCAACTCGTTTGGCGACTCAAGGAGATTTGGATAAAGTAGAATTGGAACCGAAAACGGCGGTGAAACCGGAGTTATTTCAAAAGTCGTCTGAACAAGCTTTTTACGATGCAGTAGTGCAGTTAGTGCCGCAAACGCTGCTATGCAAACAAACTCGCAATTACCAGCAGTTGGTAGATAGTTTGACTGAGATTGCTCCAAGTGTCAGCAACTTTTTCGACGGGCCAGAAAGCGTTTTGGTGATGGATTCTGACCCGGAAATTAAGCAAAATCGGTTGAATTTACTGGGTTTGTTGCGGAATCACGCGCGGGTGTTGGCTGACTTTGGGGCGATCGTCAATCGATTTTAGATTTTGGATTTTTGATTTTAGATTGAAGAATTTAACTGGTTTCCAGGCTCTGCCTGGGAACCCATATCCAGAGGCTCTGCCTCGCTCTTGAAAAGGGAAGATATGAACAATGAATGTGAAACAACTGATTCGTAAATGGGCGCAAATGTCAAACGCCTATTTTTGGATAGGGCCACTTATTTATGTCATATTCTATCTGCTATCAAGATGGTGGATTTTAACAACAATCAGTGTGGTATTTCTGTTTTTAATAGGGAAAGCCTTCGGGACAGGGATTTTATTTTATACTTGTTTGATATTTATAGTAGCAATGCTATTGCCACCCAGGGGTGGGCGGGAAGTAACAAGATGTGGATTACAAAGAAATATAGGGTTATCTGGGTTGGTGTTATGTTTGTCGCTGTGCTTAGCAATAGCTTTGCCATCTCAATCTGCCGGCTGGTTGTTTTTGACAGGCTCTAGTCTGTTTAGTTTCATAGACAACTGGTTAAGACTAACCGAATTGCTGTCTAGAGATATTGCCAAATTAGAAGATGAAATGAAATATCTTAAGAGTCGTACTGCCATCCTCGAACAGGGGGAATACTGGGGCGAGATAGATCCAGTCGAAGCAGCCGCCAGGGAACTGGAAACAGCAACTAACTACGACTCAGCAATTTACATTTTTCAGCAATACCCCCGACCAATTCTCTCTGAAGCTTGGAACAAGCTAACTGACAAGCAAAAAGCTAAAGTCCAGCAGTGGACAAGAACATATTTGAGCGAGAAGGGGGAGTTTTGGAATTAAATCATATAGCTGGCTTTCTGGAAAATAGTCAGGAGACGGCAGTGCCGTTTCCCTACGAATTAGGACACGGCAGTGCGGTTTCCTTACAAATAAATATCGCGTGCGCTCGCTCTCTTAAAAAATAAGCAAAATGGCCAATAGTCAATAACCAATTCAAGGTTAAGATATAAACTTATAAAACCAGGTAAGTTCGCTCCATCACACACACAACTTATGCCGATAGCTCATATCATTGGACTAGGAAAATCAGGAATTGCCGCCGCAAGACTGCTAAAACGCGAAGGATGGGAAGTAACGCTGAGCGATCGCTCATCTTCCCCAAATTTGCTCGAACAGCAACAGGAATTTGCTAAGGAAGGAATTAATGTTGAGTTAGGTAAATCTTTTGAACCAGTCGAATCTATAGAATTAATAGTAGTAAGTCCGGGCGTTCCCTGGGACAGTCCAGCATTAGTGCGCGCCAGAGAGTTAGGAATTGAAACAATCGGAGAAATGGCTCTCGCGTGGCGTTACCTCAAATCTCCTTGGGTGGGAATTACCGGCACTAACGGCAAAACTACTACTACTGCTTTAATTGCTGCTATTTTTGAAGAAGCCGGGCTTTACGCTCCCGCTTGTGGCAATATTGGCTATGCTGCGTGTGAATTAGCTTTAGCAGAAAAACAGCCGGATTGGGTAATCGCAGAAATCAGCAGCTATCAGATAGAATCCTCGCCGTTTGTAGCGCCACGCATCGGAGTTTTGACGACTTTGACGCCGGATCACCTCAGCCGCCATAAAACTTTAGAAAATTACTACAACATTAAAGCGCATTTGCTGAAAAAGTCTGAATTGCAAGTAATCAACGGCGACGATCCTTGTTTGCGGCAACAAGGAGTTGACATTTGGCCGGATGCGTGTTGGACGAGTGTCAAAGGTGAAAAAGATTTGTTGGGAAATACAGATTTTGGAGCCTATATTCAAGATGGTTGGGTAATAGCTCAAAGCGAGAAAATTCTGCCTGCTGATTCTTTGCGGATGGTGGGAGAACACAATTTGCAGAATTTGTTAATGGCGGTGGCGGCGGCTAATTTGGCGGGGATAGATAAAAGTGCGATCGCGCGGGCGATCGCTAAATTCCCCGGAGTTTCGCACCGCCTAGAACACATCTGCACTTGGGAAGGCATAGATTTCATCAACGACAGCAAAGCTACTAATTATGACGCCGCCCAAGTCGGGTTGGCTTCTGTAAGCGCACCGGCGATTTTAATTGCGGGCGGCGATGCCAAAGAAGGGGACGATCGCGCGTGGATTGATACAATCAAGGCGAAAGCTGCTGCGGTGTTGCTAATTGGGGATGCAGCGAGTCTTTTTGCCGATCGGCTCACACAAGCAAATTACAACGCTTGGGAAATTGTCGAAACAATGGAAAGAGCAATTCCGAGAGCAGCAGAATTAGGCAAACAAAATCATGCTAAAGTAGTGCTGCTTTCCCCAGCCTGTGCTAGCTTCGATCAATACCAAAACTTCGAGCAACGGGGCGATCATTTCCGCCAATTATGCCTCGAATCCCTGATTTAACGAACATCAATCCTGTAGGGGCGGGTTCACCAACAATTTATGGCTAAAACCAATAATCTCGTAAACCCGCCCCCACCCAACAGACTAAAACCAATAATCTCGTAAACCCGCCCCCACTCAACTGTCAATCACAATCTACCGCTTTCAAGATACAAGAGGCGGGTTCACCAACATCTTTAATTGGCTAACCATAATCTTCATAAACCCCCCGTCCATACTGTCTTCCAAATATCCTTAATTCTAGCCTGCTCTTCCCATTCTAGCTCATAAAAAACTAGCATCATTTCCTCATGAGTATAATCAATAATGATTGCCGCCAAATGAGCAGCGGTTTCCGCTTCCAGCATGGCTGTTTTCAACTTTGCCATTGCCTCTTTATCCATTACCACTAAACTTTGAATATTGACCTCACTTTCATTTTAATTGTGTCTGCAAATGTCTTTTAATTTGCTCTGAAAATCAGCAATCTGAGGAGCACTTATTGTATCAGAAGGCGACGACGATATTTTAAATTCTTGCCTACAAAGCTGAGAGCGCAATTTTTCATCAATCTCCAGAATCTGGTCTTCGGAAGTGCCATTTTTTTGCAACAAAATTGCGATTTCCCTTTCCAGTTGGCGATAGCCTTGCTGAAAGAAATCTTGAGAGTTAGAACGAAACAAACCGCTATTGACTTGCTGAATTTGGCTGGGTGTCAGCGATTGAGCCGAGACAGCAGCCGGAAATCCAAAAGATGCTGCTAGCCACCAGCTAGAAATTATCTGTTTGAGAATGCTGTTCATCACTGTGGGGAGGAGTTATTACCTCAGTTGGTTTCTCGTTTTCTGACTCGCTTGCTAATTCATCTTCTAGTTCAAGTTTTTCTTGCCACTCGACAAGCTGCTGAAAAAGTTTCGGGCTAATTTCAAATACGGGTTTGTTGGTTTCTGACATCTTTACTCCTGAAGGTGATTGAAAGACTTGGATTTAACTGGTTCCCAGGCTCTGCCAGGGAACCGCTGTCGAGAGGCTCAGCCTCGCTTTTTCAGCAGGAAAATTGGAGGCTGAGCCTCCGGATCTGCGTTACCAGGCTCTGCCTGGAAACGAGTATAAAAACAATTATGTCGATCGGAAGCTACGCTCCAACCTTCAGCAGCGACATAATTATGCCAGTTAAGGAACCACCAAGCAAAGCTAAAGTAGCTAAGGTACTAATGCCAAATCCTGCCGCTCTTTTTTCGGCAGCTTGATAGTAACCCCAAGCAAACAAAATGCGTCCAACTATCCAAACTGCGCCGATACCGGCGCCCCAAATTGGGCTGATAAATTGCGAGAACAGCCACAGCGAGGGCAAAAATAGAATCATTTGCTCTAAGGTATTTTGCTGAACTCGCAACACTCGCTCAAAGTCTGGGTTTCCTGTCACCTGCGGGGGAGAAACTTTGTATTTGAATCTAGCTCTGCCGACGTTGATGGTAACAACGAAGTAGAGAATTAAGGCTGAAACAGTAATTAGACTAGGCCAAAGTGTCGCGTTTGCTTCTGCGAGCATGATTCGGTATTATGGGGTGGAGTATATATCTTGATTATAAATCAATTATTGCCGATCGGGTTATTCATCGCCGTCCCGGCATTCAAGGCAGGAGATTTGATTCAACTGCTGGGTATTAGTGGCGCGGCAATTGCTTTAGAGTTCCGGGACATCCTCGAAAACTTGCTGGCTGGGATTTTGATTGTTTTTGATTGCACCTGCCGACGGATACAAACCCGCGACTCTTGTCGTGAGCAGCCCAAAATTTTAGACTTTTGTTCAAGGTACCAGATTCATCAGTGGAGTAAATCTAAAATCAGTGGAGTAAATCTAAAATCAGTGGAGTAAATCTAAAATCTAAAATCTAAAATCTATAATCTAAAATCGTTTGACGGATACAAGCCCCCGACTTAAGGAGATTATTTTGCTCAACAATATTCGAGACCGTCTTAAATATTTCACCAGGAGCAGGATTCCTCGAGAGCATTTAAAGCAAATACGAGTTGACTTGTTGGAAGAATCAACCCTAGATATTGACTATCTTGTCTTAATTCTCGGCTCCTGTATAATTGCCACCTTTGGACTGCTTGCCAACAGTGCGGCCGTCATCATCGGTGCTATGATCGTCGCGCCTCTGATGTTGCCAATCCGAGGGTTAGCATTTGGAGCGGTAGAAGGTAACGTTCTCCTCTTCCGCAAAGGTTTAATTGCATTAGCAGTCGGGACGGTGCTAGCAATTTTTCTAGCTTGTTTGTTGGGCGCTTTGGTACAAATTCCCGACTTTGGGAGCGAAGTTCTAGCTCGTTCTAAACCTACATTACTAGACTTAGGAATTGCGATCGCCGCTGGGGGAATCAGTGGCTATGCAAAAGTTCAGCCCAAAGTTTCTGCTACTCTGGCGGGAACTGCGATCGCCGTGGCTCTGATGCCGCCAATTTGTGTTATAGGTTTAGGCTTATCTCAAGCTAATTGGTCGCTCAGCCTGGGAGCAAGCCTGCTGTATCTTACTAATTTGCTGGGGATTACTCTCTCCTGTATGCTAACCTCTTTAATGGCCGGCTACACCCCCCTGCATCGCGCTGGTAAAGCCCTTTTGTGGGCGCTAGCATTGACGGCTATACTTGTGATTCCTCTGGGGGTGAGTTTTGCGGAATTGATCGAGCAAGCGCAACTAGAAGCCAGTCTGAAGCGGGCTTTGCTTAACCGAACTATCACTTTTCAACGGGTGGAACTGATTAAAACTGATACTAACTGGTTGGCGAAACCGCCGGAAGTTCGCCTGATTGTTCGCAGCAGCGAAGCTTTGACACCCAAACAGGTGCAGCTTTTAGAAGCATTTGTCGAAAAAGAAATGGGTCAACCATTTACCCTAATTTTTCAAGTCAGTCAAGTTGAAGAAGTGCGGGGCCGGGCGCCGGATAAGTCCCGATCGAAACCGAAAATTTAGCTATTTTAGCCCTAATTGTATGACCCCAGAAACTCTAATTAACCAAGTGACGATCGAGGGGAATCTGAAGCAATTTCTCTTAGTGCTATTAGTTTCCTTAACTGTGGCGACGCTGCCGCAAATCTTTGGGTGGCTGAGCAAAATTCCCTACACGCTGCTGTTAGTAATTGTCGGGTTGGGTTTGGCTTTTATAGATGTGCGATTGGTGACGCTTTCACCGAAACTAATTCTGTTGATTTTTTTGCCACCTCTGTTGTTTGAAGCTGCTTGGAATCTGGAATGGCCTAAACTCAAGCGGGATTTAGTGCCGATCGCTCTTTATGCGGTTTTGGGTGTTGTTATTTCTGTTGCTGGCGTGGCTTTTGCTCTCAACCAACTAGCGGGAGTTTCTTTAGCGATCGCCCTGTTGGTAGGAGCTAGTATATCTGCTACAGATCCTGTTTCAGTAATTGCATTGTTCCGGGAACTGGGAGTTGAAAAACGCCTAGCTTTGCTGGTGGAGGGAGAGAGTTTATTTAATGATGGCATTGCTATTGTTGCCTTTAGTTTTTTGGTGGGATTCTCTCTAGGGACTGATGACGTTGGCATCCCAATTCTGATTGCGCGTTTCTTAGCTTTTGTGGGAATTGGGGTGGTTGTCGGCAGTTTAATCGGTTTTGGAGTTTCTTATCTGACTCAACCATTTGATTTACCTTTGGTGGAGCAATCGTTAACCTTAGTTTCAGCCTACGGCACTTATATAATTGTTGAGGAATTGGGTGGTTCTGGGGTGATTGGTGTGGTGGTGATGGGCTTGATATTTGGAAATTTCGGCTCTCGTATCGGTATGCAACCCAGTACCAGACTAGCGGTAACACAATTTTGGAATTTTTTGGCGTTTTTTGTAAATTCGATCATGTTCCTGCTGATTGGCGATCAGATAAGGTTTGCTGATTTGGGAACGAATTTAGGAGTGATTGGCATAACTGTAGTGGCGATGTTTGTGACGCGAGCGATCGCTATTTTTGGTTTAGGATGGTTGAGCAATTGGTTAGGACACTCTGAAATTTCATTGCCCGATCAAACAGTAATTTGGTGGGGAGGATTACGGGGTTCTGTCTCGATTGCTTTAGCTTTGAGCGTACCCAATGTTCTGCCCGATCGACCAAAAATTATTGCGATCGTGTTTGGGGTAGTTTTATTTACGCTGCTAGTACAAGGTTTAACCACCAGGGCGCTGCTGGAAAAACTGGGGTTGTTGAGCAACCAGGAGTTCCGCCAGGAGTATCTGGAGGCGATTGCCCAACGTGTTGCTCTCAATCGGGTTCTCAAGCATCTATCTGAAGTATCGGGCGATCGTAAAATCGAGCCTGAGTTTTCCAATCATCTCGCGAGTCAGCTTCAAGAAAAATTAAACTTGCTGCAAGCAGAAATCAATCAAATGTACGATCGATCTCCTGAACTGCGGCAGATGACTATCGACAAACTCGAAGGGGATTTGGAGGCAATAGAGGCTGATACTTATGCTGAATTTGTGCGAGCTGGTCAATTGAAGGATCTGCCTGTTTCTGTGTTGCAGCAATGTTTTAAAGAGCGGCATGAGACAATTGTTTCTTAATAGGGTGTTTGTAGGGATGGGAGCATCTCAGTTTTGTAAAAAGCATTTTTTTTATTGTAGTGCGAGCGTCCCCGCTCGCGTATTGTACAATACGCGAGCGGGGACGCTCGCACCGTAAATGCAAAACTGAGATGCTCCCGGCGGACATGGTATAATTCTTGATATTGTAGGGTGCCTCAGCCTACGATAATTTGAATATGAGCTAGATCATAGAAAGATTTGGGAAAATTTGGCAAACTGAGAGTAAGGTTAAATAGGAGGTCAATTCAATGACCAATACTGCTCTGAATTTTAAGACTGCACCGGGACATGAAGTGCTCGCGGCGGCTGGCAAGAAAATGCTGAGGCCGGGGGGGAAACTTGCTACGGAACAGTTATTTGAATGGGCGGATTTTCAGCCTGGGGAGACTGTTTTGGAGTTGGCTGCTAGTTTTGGATATAGTTCGATCGCCCTTGTTGAACGTTTTGGCGTAAAAGTAGTGGGAGTTGAGAAAAATCCCGACAGTGTAGCCCGCGCTCGTGCTAATGTTGCAGCAGCCGGTTTGAGCGATCGAGTGGAAATTGTGGAAGGAGATATTTTTCAGTTGGATCGGATTTCCCAACAGTTTGATTGGGTGTTGGCTGAAGCTATCCTGACAATGCAGTCGCCGTCGGGGAAAGCTAAAATTGTATCGGGAATTTGCGATCGTTTAAAACCAGGCGGCAAGTTTCTCTCTCACGAACTTTTAGCTAGAAACCGAGAATCAGAAATTCACAAAGCTTTATCAGAAGTGACGCGGGCTAATTCAACGCCTTTGTCTGAGTCGGGCTGGATTGCTGTTTACCAAAACGCGGGTTTGCAAGTAGAAAAGTGTCAAAGTGGGGCGATGGGGCTCCTCAATTTGTCGCGAATGCTGCAAGATGAAGGGTTTGTGGGTACTGTGCGGATTTTGTGGAATATTTTAAGTCGATCGCAAATTCGCGATCGTATCTTAGCAATGCGTCGAGTTTTCCAGCATTACCAACAGGATCTAGGCTACATCGTTATCTCTGCCAAAAAACAATCTTAACAAAGTCAATCGATTTTCGATTTTCGATTGAAGAAAGTGAAGCCACTGATAAATTCGAGACTTGTGACCCAATTAATTAATTGTCAAAAACTATGACTACTACTCTTTTACCGCTACAATCTTCAGCAATCCAACTCCGAGACGCAATTGAATATCCCGCCGCCGGAGTCTTGAACAAAATTTTAGTCAAAGACAAGAATTGTCAGTACAGTTTATTTTGTCTGGCAGCAGGAACGGAAATTTCCGAACACTCTTCGGCACGGAATGCCACAGTTAATGTCATCGAAGGAAAAGGTATTTTGACTTTGGAAGGCAAGGATATTGTTTTGGAACCGGGGGTATTTGTCTTCATGCCCGGTCAAGCTCTTCACGCTTTGAAAGCCGAAGAAAATTTGGCGTTTATTTTGACACTTTCCGAGCCTCATTAATCCCATAAATATTGCTGTAGGGGCGGGTTTTACCAACCATACTTGCCTAAAATCAATAATCTCATAAACCCGCCCCCCACAACCCGTGAATCGGGGCGGGTTTATGTAGATAGTGAGTTGCAGTCAAATATTGTTTGTGAAATCATGTCCCGTAGCATCATCAGTTGGGGCGGGGCGGGTTTACGAGATTGTTAGTTTGAGACGTAAATTGTTGGTAAAACCCGCCCCTACGAGCATTGGGATTTTAACATTTATTCTATTTCATCTCCAGAGGCGACATCCTCCAATTTTTCCCAATCTAATATAATAATTTTACCGCCTCGACTGTAGGAAACAAACGGCTTGAGTTTCTTAAATAGGGCTTGCTGAATAAGTTAAGAAAAATCGCGTAGGCGTAGCCAGCCGTAGGCATCTCACTTAATGGGTGATTCAAGCTCGACGAAACATAATTTTTGGTTTTCTATAACTTACCCAGTTATAGCTTTTGATAATGGTTGACCCGTAAGCAGGTGTGATTTTCGGTTTTTGACATAAAAACACACAAAAAACCCGTCTTAACCAGGTAGAAAGGTTGATTACTAAAAAAGTAATAGCAATGGCTGTCTGTGAAGTATTATCAAGTTTTGCCATCACCCGATTCAAGCTGAATCTTCGTTTTCCTTGTCCAAATTTGCCCTCAATAGAGTTCCGAATTCTCTCATCTTCTAAAGCTTGTTTCTTTGTTTCTTTGCTGACATTTGCTGGGGGTCTTCCTAAAGGGGGACCACTAATTCTAATTCCTCTTTCTTTACACCAGGCTCGATTTTCTCTCGTCCGATAAATGCGATCTGCATGGACTGATTCTGGGTAGTATCCTGTGTAATGTTTAAATGCTTCTACTTGTGCTTTTAAGTCTCCTGATTCGTTAAAATTATCCCAACTTATCCTGTCTAAAAATACATATCCTTCACTGCAACTCGCTGACAGTTTGGCTCCAAACTCTACGGGTTTCCCTGCTTTTCCTCTGACAATGGGACGAATGTGCGGTTGGCTTAAACTTACTATTCTGTCCGATATACTCTGTTTGTTATTTTCAAATAACCAGAGTTGTTGGCGATAGACTTCTGTGAGGACTAGCAAAGTTTTATACTGCTTTTGGCTCAGACTTTGTAGGGTGGCACCTGACTCGATTAGTTGTTCAATATGAGCGAGGTTTCTTTTGACATATTGCAGTTGTTTTTTAATTGCTTGGATTTTTTTGTTTCCTTTAGGTCGTCGTTGTTTGGCTACTGCTAAGTAATCTTTTCTTGCTATTTTTCGGTAGGTTCTGGGTTTTTTCTTGATTTTTACTTTGAGAGACTTATAGAGAATGTCGATGATTTTTTCGGTATGAACTCGGACTCGATTTAATAGTCCTAAGTCGGTTGGATAGCTAATATCTGCTGGGGCACAGGTCGCATCTATGATTAATTTTCCTTGATTGGGTGACTCATTTTTTGCTTCCGAATCCTTTTTTTTTTCAGGCGGGTTTGGGGTGGTTTCCCGTATTTTATTGACCATTCGTTCGTTCACTTTATTGATTAGATTCACACTAATTCGTTGCCGAAAGTGAACTAATAGTGATGGGTCAAATGGGAGTTCATTACTATAGGTTGCTTGACCGATAAAGTATTGCAGGTATGGGTTTTCGCGAATTTGTTCTACTGTTTCGCGATCGCTAATTCCCAGTTTTTCTTTGATAATTAATGCCCCCAATGCCATCCTAAATGACTTGGCGGGTGCGCCCATTTCGGTGGGGAAATTTTCAGCATAATCTGATTCAAATTCCGACCAAGGGATTAGTTCGGCCATTTTTACCCAACGGTTGTCAGCAGACAACCTTCCTCCAAAGGGGAGTTCAAAGTCGGATGGGGGGCTTGGGGCAAGCTCAGCTTTTCGGTACACGAACGCAAATGGTGATGCACGGGTTTTGAGTCATTATACCTGTTTTTCTTGCACCATTACTACCTTTCTTCGTCCGAAAATCCATACAGTGTTTACTTGAACCACTTATTCAGCAAGCCCTAAATAACCGCACGCATTCTTCGTAGGTAATGCCAATACTGCGAGCAATTTGATAGTAGGGAAAACGTTTTTCTAAACATACACTATTATCCGCAAGCTTCGTACCTTGCGCGACGGCAAAGTAATGAATAAATCGGGCCAGCCGCACGATCGCCCTTTCCGACACCAAACCGTGCACTGTCTCGTGCAGTTGCTGCAACCGCTGATTAAACACCGCCAATATTCGCAAAGCAATCTCAGGATTTTCCCGAATTGCTGCTAGCAAAACTTCCCGTTCTGTGGTAAGAACTTCCACATCAGTTTCTGCAGTCACCGTTGCGGGGGCAATGCCGTTGCCTAGCAAAGCAGGTGCGGCAAAAATATCTCCCTGAAATAAAGTGCGGAGAATTGTTTCTTTGCCTGCCGCCGCTGTTTTTGCAACCCGCAGAGAACCGCTCAAAAGAGTGTATAATTTTTCGGGGATGCGATCGCCCTCATACATCACAACTTCTCCCTGTCGGTAACTCCGAATTGCTGTATGTTCTTGCAATCCCTCTAATTCAGTTTGGTTTAAGCTGGTAAATATTCCAATTTTAGCCAGTTGCTCAACAGTTGATTTCATACCTTTAACTCTACCCGATCCGAGTCCATTGAGAGTATAGTAACGGTGAATTCAGAATATATCGAAACAAGCAGAGCCATCTACGAAAATGCAGAACCAGAATATCGGCGATATTATTTTGATGAGATAGCTGGCGGATTTGTGCTAATTCACCAACAACACAATCTTAATAATTCAGAAAGTTTTGTCGCTGAAGTTTTGGCTAAAATGGGAAAGAGAGTTACGCTGTTGAGCGAGCAAGCAGCAGAGGGTGTGAGAACGCCAGACGCTGAGATAGACGGTCAGATTTGCGAATTTAAGGAGTTAACAGAATCTACGAGGAACATCAGGTATCGAGTTCAAGAAGGAATCAGCAGGGCAAAAAATCAAGGTGCATCAGTAGTTATTTTTCACATCAACCGAGAAAATTACGAGGTCTGGAAAATCAACGCTGGCATCAAACAAGGTCTGTTTTGGGATACCCAAAACCAGATTCAACAAATAACTTTTGTTGCCAACAGCAAACAAATTCAAATCATTACAAGGGAAGACTGGCAAAATGGAAGACCATTTCAGCGAATTTAAAGAAATCGTAGAGTGCGGGTTGAAAAATAATATGCCGCGAGATGCTAAACTAATTACTGTAGGCCAAATTTTATATGCTGTTACCCGCGATGATCTAACCATAAAAGAAGGTTGGCAGCTTGAAGAGATGATGGGTGGCCGAACACAGTGGGAAGAGGCACTTGAGTATAGTATTTTTGGCTATCCAGTAGATACCGCAATGCCATCTTTAGATAAACCTCTGGTTATCGCAGGCAAAACTTTTCATTCTCGCTTGATGACGGGGACGGGAAAATATCGCAGCATCGCAGAAATGCAGCAAAGCGTCAACGCTAGCAGGTGCGAAATTGTGACTGTAGCTGTGCGACGAGTGCAAACAAATGCTCCCGGCCATGAAGGATTGGCAGAGGCTCTCGATTGGACTAAAATCTGGATGCTGCCAAATACTGCTGGTTGTCAAACTGCGGATGAGGCAATTAGAGTAGCTCGTTTAGGGCGGGAAATGGCGAAACTTTTAGGGCAAGAAGACAATAATTTTGTCAAATTAGAAGTGATTCCCGATGCTAAATATTTGCTGCCAGATCCGATCGGCACTTTGGAAGCTGCAGAACAATTAGTTAAAGAAGGTTTTGCCGTTTTGCCCTACATCAATGCCGATCCCTTGCTAGCCAAACGCCTCGAAGAAGTCGGTTGTGCGACAGTCATGCCTTTAGGTTCGCCCATCGGTTCAGGGCAAGGGATCAACAATGCGGCCAACATTCAAATAATTATTGACACCGTGAAGGTTCCTGTGGTTGTCGATGCGGGGATCGGAACCCCCAGCGAAGCAGCCAGAGCAATGGAAATGGGAGCCGATGCACTGTTGATTAATTCCGCGATCGCCAATGCCCAAAATTCCCCGGCAATGGCAAAAGCAATGGGAATGGCCGCAGAAGCGGGGCGGATGGCGTACTTAGCAGGCAGAATGCCGATCAAAGATTACGCGATCGCCTCTTCTCCGCAAACAGGCACTGTCACATCCAAATAAATTCCTGAATTTTCCTGGGCGCTTTTTTGGTAGAGTTGTAAACATCAAAAATATTAAGGATTGTGACTGATGCCTTACATCAAAGATGACGATGGACGCCTGAACAACTTTGCTAAAGAGCCGAAGGTGTATGAAGCCGTACCTCCCAACAAAAATCAGCAACGCAACTACATCATCATGGGTATTGCAGCAGCCATGTTAGTCGCCGGTTTGGTGTACGTGGCTGCCTCCGTCTGAAAACTGGCCTGAGACTCAAAGCTGCTTCAAATCGCAATTTTAAATAATCCTTCGAGAAACCATGTTTTCCTTTCCCAAGGAAACATGGTTTTTGTGTTTCAATACAAAGCAGGGAGTTGCGACAATCCTGAAGCGTGCCGAGCGAGCCCGAAAGCTAAATAAGACCAGCATAAATTTGGTGTTTTCCTCTCGGCTGTAGGGTTCAGGGACTTGGGTTGCACTTAATCACACTGGTTCGCCACCCACATAAAATTGCCAATTGAAAATCTACAATCCTTTAGTCATCACCGGTGCGATTGACAATCAAGCATCCAGGATACAAGCCACGTGATTCATCCGTCCAGAAATAAAAAACCTGTATCCGATAAAGGAGCCTCCGAATTTATCCGTGGGGTCAAGGCTTCAATCTAAAATCTAAAATCTAAAATCTAAAATCGATTGACTGCCTTCGGGGCGCAAGTTGTGAGTTATGAGCGATCGAGATTTCAACTCTCAACTCTACAATCTAAAATCTACAATCCAAAATCTAAAACCTAAAACCTAAAATCTAAAATCTAAAATCGGCTGATCCTGATGTCTATTCCTTCCCAAAAAGTTTCTAGCTCGAACAAGCTGATCTACCAACGCTTGAAACAGGCGATCGACCTCAATTTACGCCGTCAAATTTTTATCGCCGCCTGCGACGACTTGTGCTTGCGGGACTGTCTGGCAGCCCGCTTACACACAGAATTAGTCGCAGAGAGCGCAGGCTCCGATCCTCGCTCCCCGATCGACTACCCCCGATTTGTCAGTTTGGAACTCGACTTGAGCGAGCCAAATCCTTGGGGTTCGATCGCCGCGTGGCTCACCCAACACCCACCGCCGCAAAACAGAGGCAGCTACAGCCGTTTGCCGGGATTTCAAATTATCGGGGCAGAACACCTGACCAGGCAGTCAGCAGCCGTGCAGTGGTCGTTCCTGAGCTATTTGAGGGACATTGAAGCAAACCTGCAATTGTGCGAGTCTGCTCTGTTGCTGTGGGTGTCGCGGCCCTGGCTGAGTTCGATCGAACAATCGGCCCCGGAATTTTGGCACTGGCGAACCGGAGTATTTGAGTTTGAAGGCGAACCAACTCCAGCTAAGGGAGACTTGGGGCACTTTGAGGACTTCGGGAACTCAGGAGACTTGCGAAACTTGCGGGACAGCGGAGACTTTGGTAACAAACTTTTAATATCTTCTTTGTCTGGACAATCCCCAATTCCCGATGAACAATTCCCAATTTCCTATCCCCCGTCCCCAGGGCCAGATTCTAAATCCCTCCCATTGGCAGATGACGAACAATCCCCAATTTCCCATCCCCCGTCCCCAGCGCCAGATTCTAAATCCCTGCAACTGGCAGATTTGGTGCTAGCAGCGGCTTCTGAGGATTTGGAAGCCGAAAATAATGCCGCATCAGAGGAGAATTTTCTACCGCTGCAAACCCTGCAATACATCGAACTGCTGCAAGAACATCAGTGTTGTTCCGAAGCATTGGCTTTGGCTTATCACGGTTTGGGAAATTACTACCGCGATCGCATTCTGGGCGGAGACGTTTCAGAGCAAAACCTGACAATCGCCATTCGCGCGATCGAACAAGTGATTGCGTATCTCGACGTTGACAGCAACTCGCAGCAAAATCAACCACTAACTGAGGAATGCGCGCGGCTGATTGCCCAATTGACAGAAAATTTAACTCAGTACGCCCAGGAGTCCCACAGCCTACCGCCAATTTCCGATTTGCTCAACGATCTCGGCACTCTCTACTGGATGCTGTCGCGCGATCGCACCAATGCCCTCAACGCCTCAGATCCAGTATGCAGCCTTGAACGCAGCATCGCCCTCTACCTTGAAGGTTTGAACCGAACAGATGCCGAAACCGTACCCCAAACCCGCGTTAGATTAAACAAAAATTTGGGAATCGCCTCGGCCGATTTAGCCCGCTATCGAGACAAGACAGAGAACTTGCAGCACGCAGTTGCAGCTTACCAACAAGCGCTGCTGGATCTAGACCCCGCCGTGGAGCCTCAGCAGTACGCTGCTGCTCAGAATAATTTGGCGACAGCATACTGGAATTTAGCCCAAGATGGTGAGCCGATCGTATATCTCAAAAGCGCGATCGCAGCTTACACCCAAGCCCTCTCCTGTTACAGTCCCGAACGAGAACCCCTCAACTATGCCGGAGTGCAAAACAACCTTGGTACCGCCTGCTGGAACCTCGCCCAGCACCAACCCTCAGAACCCCTGCTAGTCAGGGCGATTTCCGCCTACCGCGAAGCATTGAAATACCGCACCCGAGAATTAGTACCTGCAGCAGCCGCCGCCACCTACAACAATCTCGGTACCGCTTATTGGCATTTGGCGAACCACTTCCAGCAGAAACAGGCGCGGACGGAATCATTGCAGCAGGCGATTACCGCCTACGAAGCCGCCCTGGATATCGCCGGAGAGATCGATCGAACCAAACTCACTTTTGACGCCTTGGCCGCCCGCAACAATCTCGGACTAGCCCACTATCAACTAGCCACAGACCCAGATTTCGCCGCTAACAAAGTCGCACAGACAAGCCATCTAGAAGCAGCACTGCAGCACCAGTTGCAAGTGTGCGCCGAATGGGGACAATATCTCAATGACAAAGGGTTAATATATGGGGATAAACTCAACCTGCAAGCCCCGGCAAACTCCCAAGCTGCTGATTCCCGGCAAACAGCATTGAGCTATATTGTCAAAACGATTAGAGCTTTCTATAGTGAATGTGGGCTGCCCGGCCAAAATTTAGCCTTATCCAAAGTTCCCGGAGATTTATTGCCCGAAATCTTGCGTAGGTTATAAATATGGCTATAACTATTAAAAGCTCAATTTTTTCGAGATTTGTATCCAGTTTTCTATTATTATGGCTGAATCTTCTTGCCTAATTCTTCAAGCAAACTTGTGGTCATGGCCCCTGTAAAAATCCTTGTGGTTGATGACGACCCGGCAATCCGAAATTTAATTCACCGTTTTTTGAGCCAGCAAGGTTATCAAGTTGAGTCTGGCGAGGACGGTGAGACTGGTCTGGAATTATTTGAGCAACTCAATCCTGACTTAGTAGTTCTAGATGTAAATTTACCTGATACAACTGGTTACAAACTGTGTCAAGAAATGCAAAGACGCACGGGCGTGTTTGTGTTGATGCTGACTGCCCGAACCGATGAAGCTGACAAAATGAAAGGGTTTGCCGAAGGTGCTGACGACTACATTACTAAACCTTTTAGTCTTGTAGAGATTGGAGCTCGCGTTGCAGCAATTTTGAAGCGCAAACGCATTGTTACTCCCGCCGAACAACAAAGTCTTACTTTTGGAGAGCTACTAATAGATCCGGTTCGCCGCGAGGTAATTCTCGGCAGTCAGATAGTTGCTTTGACTGCTTTAGAATTCGATCTGCTGTACTGTTTGGCCAGCAAACCCGGTCGCGTATGGAGGCGATCGGAATTGCTGCATGAAGTGTGGGACTACGAGTATGTAGGAGCCGATCGCGTGGTGGATGTTCATATCGGTCAAATTCGCCGCAAAATTGAACTAGATCCTAATCAAATGCCGATGATTCAAACCGTCAGGGGGGTGGGTTACAAGTTTGAGCCAACAACCTAGTAGCATTCGCCGGCATGTCCGTCGGCACACCAGGCAGAAGGCTGTATAGGGGCGGGTTCACCAATATCTCTGATTAACATCCTCGATATGTGTAAACCCGCCCTCCCACACAATAATTCAGATCGATCGAGTATCTGATTGTTTGTTCTGCAAATACTCGCCCACTTCTCGTGCAAGATCGAAACCCCTTCGCACGCAATCTCCCAAAGCCACGCCGCCAACGTAGTTACTGCACAAATACAGCCCAGGCAAAGATTTTAAGCCTTCATCGATTTGTTGCAGGCGATCGAAATGCCCCAAATTGTACTGAGGAATCGCCCGCTTCCACACATTCACCGCTAAAACTTTAGGCTGTGGCACATCTGGTTTCAGCAAAATCCGAGACAAATCTCGGTGCACCTCCCGAACGATTTCTTCTGAGTCGAGATTGCCAATTTCCGAGTCTGTAGCCCCGCCGATGAAACTGGTGAGAGTGTGCCAGCCCGCAGGCGTGCGATCGGCAAATAAACTTGATGTCCAAATCGTCCCCAGAGTGCGAATTCCCTGCCCCCTCGGAATTAAATTTCCAAAACCTACTAATTTACCCTTGACATCCGAATGCGGATATGCTAATACAACGCAGGCAACCGTAGGATAAGTAAAAGCTTGTAAAGCACTGCTAACTTCCGGTTGCAGAGGCTGCAACAAATCGGCTGTAACATAAGCCGGTGTGGTCAAAACCACGGTACGCGCCTCAACTTCCTGCTGTCCGTCGGGCGTCGAGAATACAGCAATGTAAGTTTCGCGTTCTGTACGATCGAGGCGAGTCAGGTGCCAGTTGAGTTTCACTCGATCGCCCAATTCAGCAGCGATCGCCTCTGGCAAAGCCTTCAACCCCTGTTTGAACGAACCCAACTCCCCCGGTCTAGTCTTAGGAACATTCGGGTCTGCAACAGTCTTTAGCCCCCCCTTGGTAAGGGGGGGTTGGGGGGGTCTTTTCCTAGCAGAAAGCAGCGCCCCCGCCACCAGCCCGCCACCCAGATCAGCCATCTTGGCTACCCGGCCAAAAGCCGCCGCCGCGCTAAGTTGTTGCGGATCGCCCGCATAAACCCCAGAAACAAAAGGTTCCACCAACCGCTGCATCACTTCCTGCCCCAGATGACGGCGGAAAAATTGAGAAACAGTTTCCTCGTTACCCTGCTGCGAAAGTCGATCGCCCATTGCCGGCGCGACAAATCCCAAAGCCCCGAACAACGCCCGCAGTTTCCCCGGAAAACTCAGCAACTGAGACTGAATCATCGCCGATGGAGTCATCGGCACCGGTTGCAGCTTTTTTTGCCAATACACAAAACGAGGCAATTTGCGATCGGCAAAAATCAACTCCTGCTTCAATCCCACATCCACAGCCAACTTCATCAATTCCGGCGTCGGCGAAAAACTGTTCGGGCCCTCCTCCCAGAGAAACCCCCCCGCTGTCACAGTGGTGATGTTCCCGCCCACACGTCCCTGACTCTCAGCGACTAAAATCTTTAGCGAGGATGGATTCGTTGCTTCCTTGTGAAGTGCGTGCGCCAAACTCAAACCGCTAATACCCGCACCCACAATCAAGGTATCTAATAGTTCCATATTACATAGAAAAATATCGCAATCTTTATGTTACATGGGTTTGCAC
This sequence comes from Microcoleus sp. T3_D1, assembly GCF_036700405.1. NCBI lineage: Bacteria > Bacillati > Cyanobacteriota > Cyanophyceae > Oscillatoriales > Microcoleaceae > Microcoleus > Microcoleus sp. T3_D1. The sequence goes on along the minus strand of NZ_JAUBOV010000010.1, from coordinate 89,136 downwards.
GGCTTGCGTTCTTTGCTTCGCGTACTGCCAAACCGCTTTCAGATTACCGAATTGGGAATTGGGAATCGGTAAGCTGTGCGGCATTTGTGAAACATTTTTCTCACAGGTTGTGGATGAGAACCTCTGCCCACCTCCCCGTCTCCCCGTCTCTCGATCTCGCTTTTGTCTCCGCTGGGTCTGGTGTGAACAAACCTGACGGTCAACTGAGTACAGTGAGACCGCAGGCTTCTTTTTCCTTGTTTTCAAAGGCTTTTTATATTAAAATTTTTGTGGGAGCATCTCAGTTTTGTAAAAAGCATTTTTTTATTGTAGTGCGAGCGTCCCCGCTCGCGTATTGTACAATACGCGAGCGGGGACGCTCGCACTGTAAATGCAAAACTGAGATGCTCCCATTTTTGTATTATAGGGAACAGCGCCGAAAATTGCACCGGGAAACGCAGCAGTACAGTGTCCAAAAAGATTTGAGTGGGTTAAACTTATATGTTGCACCATTCTCAATTAGCCTTTTATGAACAGGCTTTTCGGCCTGTTCCACAAAATATAAATTTTCTTGGGGAACAGGCCGGACAGCCTGTTGCTGACAATGGTGCAAGATATCAGTTAAACTAACTTTAGGCAAATTTTACAGCTTAAGCAAGTCAGCACCCTGCTCTGAATAGATGGGGTTTCATGCCCTAATCAAAAGACATAGTTGACCAGCTATCGTCTTAACTGATTACGTTATCAAAATTATCGGTGTAAGCCCAAGCTGCTATGCGATCGCGCGTGAAATATTTAAAACGGTAATTGTTCCGTTGAAAGTAGATCATAAAAGTACCAAGCGACCAAGTAGCCCGGTGTAGCAATAATCAATATTCAAGGCGGTTAAAACGGCCTGATGAGTGTTTCCTCGATCGGTCTACTCACATCTTGCACCATTCTCAAGAACAGGCAAGATGCCTGTTCCACAAAGAGTTAATTTCTTGTGGGTTGGGCATCCTGCCCGCTCATAAAAGCTTATTGAAAATGGTGCAACAGATGAGCCTGAAGACACGAGGTTTCCACAATACTAAGCTTTTCTCATGAAAAAATACCCATGCAGGAAGTTATCAACTTGTTTCAGTCTTTTTTCTCTAACTCTGTTGATGCTTTCCTAGAGTGCGATCGACAGCAAAAGTACCTATCGATCAATCCAGTCGCTGCTGCTTGGATGGGATTGGAGCCTGCTGAAATAGTCAACAAAACTAATCAGGAATTATTAAAATTATATCCCAATAATGCTGCTGTCAAAAATATAATCTCGCAGATTGATTCTTGCCTGCAACAAGTATTTATTACCGGGGAAAAACGGCTGGCAATTCATGAGGTGACGACGGCAGACGGCGGGATTAAAATTTACGAAACTGCTTACACGCCAGCGGTGGATGCCTCTAGCAAGCAGATGCGGGTTTTGGGCGTCGGTAGAGATATCACCAGGCACTACCGCTGGCAGCAGCAGAAAACTCAACAGTTACGCCGATCGAACCATTTACTGTGGTTGAATGCAGCTAACAGTCCCCTGGCAATGGTGGGCTGGGATGAAGATTTTCGGATAGTTCAGTGGTCGAAACGCGCCGAAGAAATCTTTGGCTGGACAGCCGATGATATGATGGGCAAGCAGTTCGGCGATTTGGCTTTGGTTTGCGAAGAAGATAGAGAGGCTGTAAGCGCGATCGAGCTTGAATTAGCCACTGGCAACGGCAATACTTCAATTAACCGCAACTATACTAAAAGCGGACAGGTAATTTGGTGTCGCTGGTTCAACTCGATTATTCGCAGCGCCGAAACTTTTACCGTGCTTTCTTTGGTGGAAGATATCACCGATCGCAAACGGTTGGAAGCAGAAAAAGCCCAAGCTTCTCGCCTCACAGCAATGGTAGCCGATGTGGGTATTGCCCTCACCAAACACCCTGAAGATATCCTGCTTCCCTGCTGCGAGGCAATGGTGCGAAATCTCGATGTCGCTTCTGCTGAAATTTGGACTTTCAACTCTCAACATAATGTTTGCCAATTGCAAGCGGCATCGGGAATATACAGCCGCACAGACGATCGGGCTAGGTTTATTGAAAGTAAGGTTAACTTTATAGCCAAACAGCACAAACCGGAATTTGACTGCGGATTTGAACTGAACAATTTTGGACTCCCAGAGGAAGAATCCCCGAAAGCAACAGAGGCGCCAAGTTCCGAAGTAGCAATTATCAACACCAGTCAAAAGCAGACAAATTGCCCAATACCCAAGCAAATTCTCACCTTCGCCGGCTACCCTTTGATAGTCGAAGAACGGCTGGTGGGAGTCATGGTAATTATCAGCAGCCAGCCGCTGACAGCACCGTTTCAGGAAACTTTAGCATCGGTTGCGGATGTCATTGCTTTAGGCATCGAACGCAAGCGTGCAGAATCTGAATTAAAATCAGCTAGAGCTTTCCTCAATTCCGTAGTAGAAAATCTGCCGGTGGGAGTTTTTGCTAAAGATGCTTCTTCGCTGAAATTTGTGCTGTGGAATAAAGCGGGAGAAACGATCGCCGGTGTTACTTCTCAAGAGGCGATCGGCAAAAATGACTACGATATTTACCCCAAAGAACAAGCTGATGTTTTTACTGCTCAAGACAGGGAAATATTGACCCGCGATCGCAACCAATCTACTGTTAAAGACATAGGCGAAGAGCCGATCCAAACTCGCCACAAAGGTATGAGAATACTGCACACGCGCAAAGTGCCAATTCTCGACGCCGCAGGTCGTCCTCAGTACGTTTTGGGGATTACTGAAGATATTACCGAACGCAGGCAGGTAGACGAAAGCGTGCGCCTCTACGACCAAATTGTCGAGAATATGCAAATTGGTTTGTACGTCTACCATTTAGAAAATATAGACGATGACAGCACTCTCAGGGCGATCGCCTCCAATCCTGCAGCTACCCTATTTACCGGATTAGAAATGGCTGATGTTTTGGGAATGACAATCGACGAGATTTTTCCCCACCTGCGATCGAAAAACATTCCCCAAGCATTTGCTTCGGTAATTCGCACCCAGAAAGCCGTAGAACTTGAAGATATTGAGTGCGATGAAGGTGGCCGCATAACTCGCGCTTTTTCTATTAAAGCTTTTCCATTACCCAACAACTGCGTCGGTGTTGCTTTTGAAAACATTACTACCCGCAAGTGCCTAGAACTAGAACTGCAGGCGTCTTTGGAAAAAACCGAACGTTCCGAACAACTCCTGCGTACAGTAATAGACAAAACTAGCGACTGGATTTTGGCAAAAGACAAAAATTTTCGCTGTATTTTGGCAAACAAGAGTTTCGCTCAAGCAATTGGTAAAACCGTCGAAGAAATTATTGGCAAATCTGATTTAGAATTAGGATTTTCAGAAGAACTCGTGTTTGGGAATTGGGCCAAAAATATCCGAGGATTCCGCACAGACGACTCTGCTGTAATGGCCGGCGAAATCATCCACAATCCCTGCGATCCGGCAACTCTTGCTGACGGTTCAGTACATATTTTTGATACCCAAAAACTTCCCCTGCGCGACGCTGAAGGTAATGTATTTGCAGTGCTAGCTTTCGCTCACGATATTACAGAACGACATGAATCGGAAGCAGCTTTGCGTAGAAGTGAATCCAGATTTAGGTCTTTGGTAGCTAATATTCCCGGAGTGGTTTATCGCTGGAGGTGCGATTTTTCGACTAATTTTATTAGCGATGCCGTTTACTTATTAACCGGCTATCCTGCGGCAGATTTTATTTGGTTTTTGGACAGGAGATGCCGGACTTTTGCTAGCATTATTTACCCGGAAGATTTGGCCAAAGTAGAAGCAACTATTCGGCAAGGCATAGAAAACAAAGAGTCTTATAACTTGGAATATCGGTTGCTAGCAGCAGACGGCACGGTTAAATGGGTGTGGGATAAGGGTTCTCCTGTTTTTGACGCAGAGGGAAACGTTTGCTATTTGGACGGGGTGATTTTTGATATTAGCGATCGGTACTACGCCGAGGAAGCATTGCGCCAAAAAACTTTAGAGTTAGAAGCCGTTTTTCGCGCTTTGCCGGATTTGTATTTTCGACTAGATGCTGACGGTATAATCGTGGATTATTTGTCAGGAACTTCTTCGAGTTTATACGTCCCTCCCGAACATTTTATCGGCCAACGAATCACAGACATATTGCCACCCAATGTCGCTGGCCAATTTGCCCAAGCAATCTTTGAAATTTCCGAAACAAGAAATTCAATCGATATAGAATATTCGCTTTCCATGTCGGAAGGAGAAAAAACTTATGAAGCCCGACTGTTGCCGTTTAATTCAGATCAGATTATTATTCTCGCCCGCAATATTACCCAGCGCAAACAAGCCGAAGCTCAATTAAAACATAAAAATCGCCAGCTAGAGCAAACATTGAAACAATTAGGCCGGACTCAAGCTCAACTAATTCAAGCGGAAAAAATGTCGGGTTTGGGACAGCTAGTGGCGGGAATCGCTCACGAAATCAATAATCCTGTCAGTTTTATTTACGGTAATATCACTTACGCTAGTGAGTATGCCAAAAACTTGCTGGAACTGTGCAGTTTGTACCGCGCACACTACCCGGAACCTGTTGCTGTTATCCAAGATTTGGCAGAAGAAATAGAACTGGAATTCATGAAAGAGGATTTCCCGCACCTGCTGACTTCAATTCAAACTGGAGCCGATCGAATTCGCCAAATAGTTCTGTCTTTGCGTAACTTTTCCCGCCTGGAAGAATCCGATCTTAAGCGTGTTAATATTCACGAAGGAATAGAGAGTGCTCTGTTAATTTTGCAACACAAGATTAAAGAAAATGGTAGAAATCGTCCTATTCAGATAGTTAAAGAATATGGGAAATTGCCGCAGATACAGTGCTACGTGGGACAGTTAAATCAAGTGTTTATGAATATTTTAAATAATGCTATTGATGCTTTAGCGAATGTCAGGCAGAGGAAGTTGGAATTGGCGACTTATGTGGAAGAGGAAGGGCAAGATTTTGCTAGTTTACCTTTAAGTTGCGACACATTGCCTTCGATTCGGATTCGCACGGAGGTGTTGGAGAATAATCGGGTTGCGATCGTAATTTCCGATAACGGATCGGGAATGGCAGAGTCTGTTAGATGTCGGGTATTTGACCCGTTTTTTACTACTAAACCAGTAGGCAAAGGTACAGGTTTGGGACTGTCTATCTCCTATCAGATTGTGGTGGAAAGACACGGAGGGACGCTGCAGTGCATTTCCGCGCCGGGAGAGGGAACGGAATTTGCGATCGAGATTCCAATTCGGCAGAGGTAATGAGTCATTGGTAATTGGTAGTTGCACGATAAAAATGATAATCTAATTAAAGGTTGTAAAAGTCAGGAATATTAGCATGGTATACAAAAGCATACATACTTCTAATGCCGTTGCAAAACAAATTCAAGATGATGAGGATGATGATGATTCCTACGTTGACTATTTTTATGACGATCCGGGGGCTCCGCCGGGAACTCTCGACTTAGAACCCGATGCGCCGCCTCCCGAGATTGTATTAATTGACTATTGCGAAACAGCCGCAACTCGCGGTAAATTGGCAAATCCTCAAGACGCTTCGGCCTATTTAGATACAGCATCTGTTTCTTGGGTTGATATGTTGGGACTAGGAAACAAAGAAACTTGGCGCCAAATGGGTAAAGTGTTTAATTTGCATCTTATGGCTCAAGAAGATGTGGTTAATGTACCACAGCGCCCCAAAGTGGTAGATTACGAAAATCACCTTTTAATCATTGCTTGGATGGTGATACTTAAGCCGAATTCAGAGAATTTTCATAAAGAACAAGTTAGTTTGATTTTGGGGAAACATTACCTGTTAACTGTTCAGGAAGAACCGGACTATGATTGTTTTGAACCCGTGCGCGATCGCATTCGTAAAGGACAAGGAATGATTCGCAAACACGGAGCCGATTATCTGGCTTATACTCTGTTAGATTCGATTATAGATGGCTTCTTCCCTGTATTAGAAGTTTATGGAGAGCGCATTGAACAATTAGAGGATGAAGTGGTGCTAAACCCCACCCGCAAAACCCTGGAAAAAATCTATAAAATCCGGCGCGAATTGCTGACGCTGCGCCGCGCCATTTGGCCGCAGCGGGATGCAATTAATGTTTTGATTCGAGATAGCAGTGATTTGATTAGTCCAGAGGTGCGAATTTACCTGCGCGACTGTTACGATCACACGGTGCAGGTGATGGATATGGTGGAAACCTATCGAGAGTTGTCTTCGGGTTTAATGGATGTTTATCTGTCATCCGTTGGCAATAAAATGAATGAAATCATGAAATTGCTGACAGTGATTTCTAGTATCTTTATTCCTCTAACTTTTGTGGCGGGAGTATACGGGATGAATTTCAATACAGAGAAATCGCCTTGGAATATGCCAGAACTGAATTGGTATTTTGGCTATCCGCTGTGTTGGGCAATTATGCTAGCGATCGCCTCTGGTTTAGTTTACTTCTTCTGGCGGCGCGGCTGGTTTGATAATTTTTCTACTGTGAAAGATGACTCATTAAAGTAACCGAATTGAAGATTTGAGATTGGGGATTAAAGATTGAAGAATCCAAAATCCTGTTATGTAAAAAGGTTTCCTGCCCCTAGTTGAATCCGTGCGATAAATCCTGGCATGATAATTGCCAACTTTTGGACCCCCTGATTCATCCGTGAGTGAATTTAAGGGGAGTTGCAGGGAAATTTAATTGTTGGGCGGGCCTTCGGGCCCACAGTACAAGAGTTTGAATAAACTGAGATGTTGCACCATTGTCAAGAACAGGCTTTCCGGCCTGTTCCACAAGAGATGAATTTTATTGTGGAACAGGCCGGAAAGCCTGTTCATAAAAAGCTTATTGACAATAGTGCCAGATGTGAGAATAAACACAAATGTCCAAATTAAGTGGGCGACAAGTTAAAATATTCAATCTCAAATCCCACATTGATTGACGAACGATCGCGTACAATAAATCTGGGGAAAAAGTAGGCGCAGGCGGTTGCGGATTAGCGAAAGCTTGTCTGAGGAAAGTCCGGGCTCCCGAAAAACCAAACTTGCTGGGTAACGCCCAGTGCGAGCGATCGTGAGGATAGTGCCACAGAAAGATACCGCCAATTAGTCATTAGTCAGCAGTCATTGGTCATTAGTAAGTAACTGAGGATTTGTGACTGGGAAGCAACCACTAATTTGGTAAGGGTGCAAAGGTGCGGTAAGAGCGCACCAGCAGCATCGAGAGGTGCTGGCTCGGTAAACCCCAGTTGGGAGCAAGGTCGGAGGGACTATGGTTGGTTTTTTACCAGTGCCGTTTTTTGGTACCGCTTGAGGCGTCTGGTAACAGGCGTCCCAGATAGATAACTGCCCTCGAAAACTGCTTGCAGTTGAGAGAACAGAACCCGGCTTATGTCCGACTTTTTCCCCCCCATTTAATTAAAATTACCGCTTGGGAATCAGGTCAACAAATCTTTTCGACCTGTTTTATGTTGGGAAAGGTATGCACTGCACACCCGGAGGAAGATTTTGGGTAAGGTGCACCATAAGCACCCGGAGGAATATTTAGTTTTTCAACTAATTTTTTTTATTAATATGAATCTGATCCCAGTAAAAAAAAATAATGCAACTTTTGAAAAGCTCCCAACCCGGATAGTCATCCGTGATTCCCACTTCTAAAATCTAAAATATAAAATCTAAACTCTAAAATGGTATGATTTATCCGGGTCGCCAAAAGCAACTTGAAACATTAATTCAAAAATTGGGACTGACGAAGAATGCTTCGATAAAATGGCATCTCCTCGATTTAGCTTTGACTCATGCGAGCGCGTCAGCTAAGGCAAATTACGAGCAACTAGAGTTTGTCGGGGATGCAGTCGTGCGGCTGGCTGCGTCGGAATTGTTGTTTGAGATTTATCCTGACTGTACAGTGGGGGAATTTGCTGCTATTCGATCGATCTTGGTGAGCGATCGCATTCTTGCTAAAATCGCTGAAAGTTACGGGTTCGATCGCTATTTAATTGTTTCCAGCAGCGCCGCCGCAGACAAAACAGGCGCTGAACCCCGGTTGGCCGATGCTTTGGAAGCGGTACTGGCTGCGCTTTATTTGAGTACCCAGAGCTTAGAATTAATTCGCCCTTGGCTAGATTCTCACTTTCAACGCCTAGCGGCGGAAATCCGCAGCGATCCGGCCCGCCAAAACTACAAAGCTGCTCTCCAAGAGTTGACTCAAGGCAAATACAAAACTTTGCCCAAATATAGCGTCCAAGAAACCGGGACAGTGCAGGGCGGGGAGGATCGTTTTACCGCAGAAGTTCTCATTCAGGGAAAGTTGGTAGCAGAGGGAAAAGGTCGATCGATCAAAGCGGCCGAACAAGCAGCGGCTCAGGCAGCTTTCAATAAATTAGTTGACAGTTGACAGTTGACTGTTGAATGGTGTTATCAGTTATTGGTTATTTGTTAGGAGCGCGAATTAAATAACTTACAATTTTAATTGTTATTGTGGGATGGGCGTCCCGCCCGTCCAAAAAGGACGGGCGGGACGCCCATCCCACTTTCAAGAGTGGAAGTTATTTAATTCTCATTCCTTAGCTGATACCAATAACCAATAACCAATAACTACTGCAAACAGTCAACAGTCAACAGTGATTTTTTTGAGTAAAAACATAGATAATAATAACAAAATATGCTATAATTGCTGTGCGATTTTTTAAATTATAATTAATGAAAATCGGAATAGCTGTATTGGGTGCCGGTCGCTGGGGAGTTAACCTAATTCGCAACTTTCTCGAACATCCCAACAGCGAAGTTTTAGCGGTGGTAGACCCGAATCGAGATTCATTGGCGGCCGTTCAAAAACAGTTTAATCTTGATGCCTCGGTGATTCTAGCTGCCGATTGGTCTCAAGTGCAAGCCTTGCCGGGACTGCAAGCTGTGGCGATCGCTACTCCAGCTTCCACACACTACACCCTCGCAGCAGCCGCGCTGAAACAAGGCTACCACGTCTTAGCAGAAAAACCCCTCGCCCTCAACCTGACTGAAGCAATAGAACTCTGTCAATTAGCCGAAAAACAGCAGCGGCAACTCTTCGTTGACCACACTTATCTGTTTCATCCAGCAGTCGATCGAGGCCAAAGAATTATTCAACAGCATCAACTCGGAAAATTGCGCTACGGTTACGCCCAGCGCACCCATTTTGAACCGGTGCGCCATGACGTTGATGCCCTTTGGGACTTGGCTATTCACGATATCGCTATTTTCAATACTTGGCTGGAACAAATGCCAATTGAAGTAAGGGCGATCGGCACTGTTTTTCCGAAGGAATCAGGAATCACGAATCAGGAATCAGGAATAAATAAAGAAGAAGCAGCAGAAATTGAAAATCAATTTTCTCCTTCACTGCTGACTACTAATCCTGCTGAAAAACTAGCAGATTTAGTTTGGGTAACGCTCACCTATCCCGACGGATTTCAAGCATTTATTCATCTGTGCTGGCTAAATCCTGACAAACAACGGCGCTTAACAGTTGTTGGCAGTTTGGGAACCTTGATTTTTGACGAAATGTCGCCAGAAACTCCGCTGATTGTGCAGCGCGGCCATTCAGATTGCGGGGGCGAAGAGAATAACTCTTTTGAAAGTGCGTTAGCGAAGCCCGCCCCTACGGGGGCTACGCCAACGAAGAGGATCGCGCCGCAGCCAACTGGCCTGAGACACCGCGAAGTGTTGACTTTAGAACAAGTAGAACCGCTGCAGCGAGTGTGCGATCGCTTCCTCAACTGCGTGCAAACAAATACCCCCTGTCTTACCTCTTCGGGCGCGGCTTCCGTCGAATTAATCCGCATTCTCAGCACTTTGAGCAAATCCCTCGAACTCGGCGGACAGCCCCTAATACCATTTTAGATTTGAGATTTTAGATTTTAGATTGGGAATATCACTCCTCAACTTTTGAAATTTCCCTTTTCCGTTACTAAGTCCGGGCTGTGAAAATAAAAACTTGACTGCTGATTGACAGGCAAAGAAATCATCACCGTAGTACCTTGATTCACGCCCGCGCTGTGCAGGGTAATGCTTCCGATCATAGATTCCATTATCCTTCGCGAGATAGCCAAGCCCAAACCGTTACCGCCAAACCTGCGAGTTGTAGAACCATCAGCCATCACAAAAGGTTGAAACAATTTCTGCTGGTGCTCGGGATCGATACCAATTCCCGTATCTTTAATTGTCACCACCACCCAATCGCTTTGACCGCTGGGGCCCGTCGTACTTTCCCCACTGCCGTTAAAACTAGCAGAATTAGTCCTCGATTCTAGCCGCACAGATATACTAATACTCCCCGACTCTGTAAACTTAACGGCATTGCTCAAAATATTTAAAAACACCTGTTTTAGCTTCTCCGGATCGGCATGAACAATAATCGGATCGTGAGGCTCTGGCAAACTTAACTTCAAGCCTTTTTCCTCAATTTGAGTCGCTTGCAAATCAATCGCGTCTTCAAGTACCTGAGTAATATCAACTACTTCTAAAATCATGGAGAAGGTGCCGGATTCTATTTTAGCAATGTCCAAAATATCATTAATAATATTGAGCAATTGCATGGACGAGTCGTGGGCCCGCTGTAAAAACTCCATTTCTTCATCTCGGTCATCGCAGTAGCCGTCCCGCACAATTTGAATAAAACCAATAATCCCGTTGAGAGGCGTTCTTAATTCGTGAGAAATATTCCCCAAAAATTCATTTTTTAATTGATTGGCAACTTGGGCTTCTTTGGTTGCTACTTCCAATTCTTTGGCCCAGGATCTGAGGCGCTGTACCATGCTGTTGAGTGCTTCTGATAGTTGATTAAATTCCCTAATTTGGAAATCTTGGGGCACTGTCTGCGACGCTTCCGTATCTACTTTCATCGCGTAGTCTCTCAGTTTTTCCACAGGACGCGCCAAGTCGCGAGACAGATATAAAGTCGCGATGATACTAGCAGCAACCAAGCCTACAATTAAATTAAATAAAACTTGCTGAATTTCTTCCAAACCCGACAGAGCGTAATCTAAACGAGAGACAGCTAAAATAATCCACTTGCTGTTCTCGTGTGTAGTTGAAGGACTCGGGATAGCCGCGTATCCTGCTAGCAACTCTACACCATTTCTTTCAAAGGAAAATAGGTGGAGAAAAGCTGTTCCGCCTGCGATCGCCCTTCTGACAATACTTTTTAGTCGAGCGGCATCTGCCTCTTGGTCGATATTGCGGCCCACGCGGTTGACATTAGGGTGCGCCAAAATTGTCCCATCTTGGTCGATCGCCACAGTATAGCCGGCTAAAGAACCCTTGGGAGCGCTGGTTTGCACAGGCAAGGCCGACTGCAAACTCAAAGCATAACTCAACTGCAGGGTATTGCCCCGACGAATGTAAACAGGAGCGCTCAACACCAAACTCGCTTGGCTATCGGAGCCTTCTTTACCCGCATCGGGAAAATCCTCACCCCCCAAAGCCGCCTTCCGATCGTTTGCTGTCCCCTGTCGCTGGGGAGGTAAGGACAGACTGATGTAAACGCTCTTTTCGTCCAGCAGCGTTTGCTGCTGCTGTACGGGCGGCCAAAATTTTGCCGGCAACGACTGAATCGGCTGCTGCCCGCAAGTGCTTGCTATCACTTGATTTGTCTTTAAATTAGTCAATTGCAAGCAATCAACCTGGGCTGGCAACCGCTGCCCTAATTGGGCGATAAACTTTTGATAATCCTTCGGATCTACCGACTGCAACATCGAGCTTTCCGAAGCGCCGATCAGATTCGACTTCAGCGATTTCGCCCACTGTTCAATAGTGTCTGCTTTTCTGACTGCACTTTCTGTCAAGTTTTGACGAGCAGTTTCCAGAAGCGTCGAGCGTGCCTTGCGATAGGTAACATACTCCCCCACCAGTAGAACCGGTACGCTGAGCAACAAAATCCGCGACAGTAAAATACGGCGAAAGGAGGATTGACCTAACTTAACCATAGGAAATATCTAAATTAAGGTGCAACACCCAACAGCGACCATTAAAGTGAAATAAACCAGACCGAAAGCGTGAATCTGTCTAGGGGGCTCTGCTGACTGGACAACACAGCTTCCGAACAACATTTAAACACAATTATAGAAGCCACTGTAGTAATCTCGATTCTAAGTGTGTGGACTTAAAGAGGCTTAGCAATTTGTTTGGCCACTGCCTGTGATTTCGGTCACACTTCCCTTCTCAATTTTCGGCTCGATTGGCATCCGATCGCCCAGGGGCCGATTTTTCAGGCTGCCAAAAGCGTCGGGTGGACATACCGCAGTTGCTTGAAGCTAGAATCGCATAGATGCACTCTGACACCCAAATTAACGGGCAAAAAGTTCTGTCTCCGGGTAGTACACAGAGAGAATTCTGCTCGATCGGACTTTTTCTTTCCGAATGCCTTCAAGAGATGGGCCAGAGATGGGCGATGCGAGATTTTGCACCCTGTCAAAGATTTCTTTTGCCATCCGATTGATTCGGTGACAATAATTCACCTGTCAAACAAAAAGAATGAGATGATCGAGCTGCCGATCGACTCTGACCACCCTAATGTGGGGAACCTTGGCCCAAACAGTGCACCCACGCTCCGTAAATTCGCGTAAATTCGCGTAAATTCGCGGTCTCGGCAATAATCTCCATAGCTTAATCGATGAAAAAAAACTTTAGCGATTATACGTATTATTACACAAACAACCGTCCGAGATATCATCACGCTTATTTGATATCTCCCCTTTTAGAAATGCTGGCGACACTTCAGCAGACCAGCAAGACAAAACTCCGAGTTTTGGATCTCGGCTGTGGCAATGGCAGCCTCAGTCACGTCATCGCAGAGCACGGCTGCGAAGTTGTCGGCGTTGACACTTCTGCACCCGGAATTGCCATCTCCCGTCAAAGTTTCCCCGATTGTCAGTTTATCCAAGCAGATATTTACGACCTTCCCGATACCGATATTCTGAACTCATTTGATGTTGTCTTAGCTATTGAAGTAATCGAACACTTGCTTTATCCTAAAGAAATAGCAAAAACTGCAAAAAGATGCCTCAAGCCGGGAGGAAGACTAATTATTTCCACACCCTATCACGGCTATTTAAAAAATGTGGCTTTAGCGGTTTCTGGCAAACTAGATAAACATTTTACAGTTCTTTGGGATAACGGGCACATTAAATTTTTTTCAGTAGAGACGCTGACCAAGTTATTAACATCTGAAGGATACACCGACATAAAATTTAAATTTGCCGGTCGGTGTCCCTATCTTTGGAAATCAATGTTATGCTCTAGTACGTTCTCGCCAGAAGCGGAGAAATCATGAGTTTTGAGTTGTGATTTTTCAGCCCATTAATTTTTATGAATAGACAACCAGCCCTCATGAAAAGTAAAAGATAACTTTTATGGTGAAAGGGTGAAACAAATAAAATGAGAGTTGGCGTTTGGATATTAGGCGATCGACTTTGGCAGAACCAAGCTGCTATCAACCCCACAGATGATAAATCTTCCCTACTGGGATTTCCTAGCGCGCCAGCGGGACAAACTTCAGTCGATCGGTCCCATGAGCTTTCTCTTAGCCAATCTCGACAAAATGCCACCCGCAGAATTGGCAACCATCCGCCAAAAAGCGGCAGAGTGGCACTTAGGAAGTCAGTAGTCAGTAGTCATTAGTCATTAGTCAGTAGTCATTTTTTATTTGCTAGCCATGCCCCATGCCCCATCCCCTTTGCAATTCTTATTTTTTCCCTGACTTTTCCCTAAACATTCCACAGCGTTTCCCCAGGCAAGTCTGAGGTTTTCCACAGATTCGACAAAGTTTTCCACAGAAATTAACGGCACGGTAGCATCTTGCTGCGGAATTGGGGATTTCCTTAACTTGCTGCCTAATTCCTCATAAAGCCCCCAACACATAAAGATATGTAACAAAAAATGCCCTGAAAAGCTTATTATTTGGTAAACCTTTTTTTTATATAAAGGAGTTTGTAATATTTCGCAACATTGACAAACCCACCCCCTCATAGCGCACAATGATGCGACCGACCTAAAAAAAAGCGCTCTGATTTCGGCTGTGCCTGCACCTGTATCCGGCCGAAGGGGGGGTTCTGTTTTCAATTTATTAGCGAGACTAAAAAAAATGATGAACCCAACAGTCAGTATTTTTGCTGAAATTCCCGAAACGCTGCACGATTCTCTCAAAACTTACCTGGAAACCCATCCCGAATGGGATCTAGACCGAGTATTTTGCGCGGCCCTGTCGCTGTTTTTGTTGCAGAATGCCGATAGCGGTACGCCTGAAGCTTCGCGCAGTTATCGCCAAGCTGCGAGAGTTTATCTCGAAACTCTGTTTCAATCTCCTCAAGACTTGCACAGCAACAATGTAACTCCCTCGTCCTGAGAACTATCGCTTATAGCTTAATGCCGAGCCCCATTGCATGTCCCTTAAGAAGCAGGGCTGTTTCATTTTCAGGAAAATCGGGATTTTGTAGGGGTAGTGCTACCCCTACTCCCCGTGCCTACCCCCTCCACGGACGAGGGAATCGGTGTTTCAAATATTGGGGCTGCCACGGGGGGATTGGGGCTGCCACGGGGGGATTGCCCCTACAAGAGAATGAAAAATCCCCCCGGACTATCAGGGGATGCCGGGAGGGTAAACTGCCTTAATCGTCAAACAGTAGACGGGTAGTACATAAGACGCGCTTGTTGACACGCATGGTGCTTATGGCGCACCCTACAGGCTACAAACTAATGGCTGAAGACTACATCATGCCCATGCCGCCCATGCCGCCCATGCCGCCCATGCCGCCCATGCCGCCCATGCCGCCCATGCCGCCCATGCCGCCCATGTCGCCCATGTCGCCACCGGCTTTTTTCTTCTCGGGTTTTTCGACAATCACAGCTTCAGTGGTCAACACCATGCCAGCAATGGAACCGGCATTTTGCAAAGCCGATCGCACTACCTTAGCCGGGTCAATAATCCCGGCGGCAATCATATCTTCGTACACGTCGGTGAGAGCGTTGTAGCCAACGTTGAACTCGCTCGCCCGCACTCGTTCGATGACGATCGAACCTTCAACGCCGGCATTATCAGCGATTTGACGCAAAGGTGATTCCAAAGCTTTCTTCACCAAGTCAGCGCCTACTTGTTCTTCGGTGTCTAAAGTATTTCTGATCGCATCTATTTTTGTAATCAGGTGAATTAGGGTCGTGCCACCTCCGGCAACGATACCTTCTTCCACAGCAGCTTTAGTAGCGTTCAGAGCGTCTTCAATACGCAGTTTACGGTCTTTGAGCTCGGTTTCGGTAGCTGCGCCGACTTTAATTACAGCGATGCCGCCGGCGAGTTTGGCGATGCGTTCGGTTAGCTTTTCCTTGTCGTAGTCGGAATCCGTCGCTTCTAGCTGTTTGCGGATTTGCTCGATCCGTTTTAGCACGTCAGCTTTGTGTTCGTCGCCAGCAACAATGATGGTGTTTTCTTTGTCGATCGTAATTTTGCGGGCGGTACCGAGCATTTCTAGGGTTGCGGTATCGATGCTGAGTCCGACTTCTTCAGAAATCAGTTGACCGCCGGTGAGTACGGCGATATCTTGAAGCATAGCTTTGCGTCGATCGCCAAAACCAGGAGATTTGGTTGCTGCGATGTTCAATACGCCGCGGGCTTTGTTGACTACCAGAGTTGCCAAAGCTTCGCCTTCAATATCTTCGGCGATAATTAGCAGCGGTTGACCTGTGCGGGCGATTTTTTCGAGAACTGGAATTAGTTCTTGAATTGAGCTAATTTTTTTGTCGGTAATCAGGATGCGAGCGTTTTCGTACTCAACTTCCATGCGATCGGTGTTGGTGACGAAATACGGAGAAAGATATCCGCGATCGTACTGCATCCCTTCGACAACTTCCAATTCTGTTGTCAGAGATTTCGACTCTTCTACAGTAATTACGCCGTCTTTGGTGACTTTTTCCATTGCTTGGGCAATCATACTGCCGACTTCTTCGTCGTTACCGGCGGAGACAGTGGCGACTTGAGCAATGGCGCTGCCTTCGACAGGTTTGGCCAATTTCTCGATTTCCAGCACCAAATGGGCGATCGTTTTTTCAATACCCCGGCGCAGCGCGACTGGGTTTGCGCCTGCTGCGACATTCTTCAAACCTTCGCGAATGAGGGATTGAGCGATAACCGTTGCGGTTGTTGTGCCGTCGCCTGCGATATCTTTAGTTTTGGAGGCGACTTCTTGAATTAAGCGAGCGCCAGCATTTTCCAGGGGGTCTTCGAGCTCGATATCCCTAGCAACGGTGATACCGTCGTTAACGATTTGGGGACTGCCGTATTTCTTTTCCAATAGGACATTCCGGCCTTTCGGGCCCAAGGTGATGCGGACAGCATCGGCGAGTTGATTGACGCCGCGTTCTAGTGCCCGGCGAGATTTGTCGCTAAATGCAACTATTTTTGTCATGTTTGTCTCCAATCGCTTACATTAGCAAATTTAGCACTCTCTGAGTCTGAGTGCTAAGTCGATCGATTTTTGATTGTAGCGCGCCTCAACCGTGTGGGGGATTGGGGGGGCGGATGGGAGATTTGGGCGCGATCGTTCCGGGTGGCTAAGGACAAGGCAATGCCGTGTCCCCACATATCTCGTGTCGCCACAGATATAATAATGTGGTTTGTTACATATCGATATAATCAGGTTTTGGTTCAGGCCTAAACCCAATTTTGATGGCGCGTTATCCCAAAGCAGATTTTTTATTAAAAATTTCTTAACTTGTGTTTTCGGTCATCTACCTTTCGATAGAGCTTCTATTATTTTTTCAGATTTCTACCTTCTATGGATCGTCAATTAAATAATTTCCCTTTTTTCTTGTGGGATGGGCGTCCCGCCCGTCCCCAATAGACGGGCGGGACGCCCATCCCACAACAGTCATGAAAAGTGGATTTTATTTAATTCTCATCCCTATAGCAACCGCCAAGACTATTAGCACGTTCTTAATTGCTGAAAACCTTGGGGAAGACTCCTTCTTCCTTCAGCATCCATCCGTTACATCCCGTACATTGCTCGTTGCCGAACCTTCTTCCTTTCCTCAATCAATCTCAAATTACGCACTAACAAATGGCTCGTTATTCTCGACTGCAAAAACTCGGCTCTTATATGCGCCCGCACTGGAAACCAACCTTCTGGGGCGTTTTTTCACTATTAGTTGTCAATGCTGTGGGCGTTTACATCCCCCTGCTGATTCGGAATTCAGTTGACACTCTGCAAGTGGCGACTAAATTTGACGAAGTTTTCAATTTCGTGGCACTAATTCTGATTCTCGCCTCAATCATGTGGGTGATTCGGATGGCGTCGCGGATTTTGCTGTTTGGCGTCGGGCGTCAAGTCGAATTTGACCTCAAACAGCAAATATTTAATCATTTATTAACATTAGAACCGTCTTATTTTGCAGCCAATACGGTAGGAGATTTAATTAACCGCGCTACTTCCGATTTGGACAATATTCGGCGCTTGGTGGGGTTTGCGGTGCTGAGTTTGGCGAATACGGCATTTGCCTATGCTTTGACTTTGCCGGTGATGCTGGGGATTAATGTAAGGCTGACACTGTTTGCGATCGCAGTTTATCCTTTAATGCTGGTTTTGGTACAGTTATTTAGCGACAAACTTCGCATCCAACAGTTAGCCGTGCAAGAGGAATTGTCGGCGATGAGCGATTTAATTCAAGAAGATATGAGCGGGATGTCCGTAATTAAAATCTACGCTCAAGAAGAAAACGAACGCCGAGCTTTTCGCAATTCCAATGCGAAGTTGCTATCAGCAAATTTGGAATTAGCAAAAACTAGAAACTTTATTTTTCCGCTGCTGGGCGGTTTGGCAAGCATTAGTTTGTTGGTGCTGCTTTCTGCTGGTGGCGGGGCAATTGCTAATGGTCAAATTAGCATTGGCGATTTTGTAGCGTTGCTGATTTATGTCGAGCGTTTGGTGTTTCCGACGGCGCTGTTGGGTTTCACAATTACTGCTTACCAGCGGGGAGAAGTGAGTGTCGATCGCATCGAATCAATTCTGACGGTGGAACCGCAAATTAAGGATGCTCTCGATGCAGTTGAACTTGCAACTCCAGTCAAAGGCGAAATTGCGGCTCGCCATCTAAATTATACTTATCCGGGCGCTAAGACACCCGCGCTTAAAGATGTTGATTTTACCATAAAACCGGGAGAAACTGTCGCAATTGTTGGGGCGATCGGCTCAGGAAAATCAACTTTAGCTAATGCGCTGCCACGCTTGCTAGATATCGATCCGGGCGAGTTATTTGTAGACGGACAGGATATTACCAAGGTAAAATTGACCGAATTGCGCGGGGCGATCGCCTACGTTCCGCAAGAAAGTTTTCTGTTCGGCACTACCATCAAGAATAACATCCGCTACGGAAACCCTTTAGCGGAACAGCCGGAGATTGAAGCGGCGGCCAAACAAGCACAAATTCACGCCGAAATCCTCAACTTTCCGCAGCAGTACAAAACAGTTGTCGGCGAGCGCGGCATTACTTTATCCGGTGGACAGCGGCAGCGGACAGCACTTGCTCGCGCTTTGTTAGTTGACGCCCCGGTGTTAATTTTGGATGACGCTCTTTCCAGTGTTGACAATCAAACTGCTACCGACATTTTGCGAAACTTGGCAACGGGAACCGATCGCAAAACAGTAATTTTTATCTCGCATCAAATGTCGGCGGCGGCTAGTGCCGATCGCATTTTTGTGATGGAGCAAGGAGAAATAGTTCAGAGTGGCACTCACCTTGAATTGGTAGGGCAAACAGGGCTTTATCAGTATTTGTGGAACCAGCAAAAATTAGAGGAATTGCTGCATTGACAAGTGACAGATACTTTGAGTGATCTAGAGTTAGACCCTAGATAAATAGGCAGGTGCAAATAAACTGGTCACGAGGAGGGCGGGTTTTGTCAGAATAAACTGGCTGCTAGCATAGCTCCCGGCTAAACCCGCCAGACCCATCTAATGTTTATTTGTAACCACCTACTTAACTATAGCAATCCTAAATCATTTGTGAATTTCTTACTCCCTCCCCTTAGTAAGGGGAGGGTGGGGGTGGGGTCAAAAATTTACGACTCCTGCGAGGATGGCTATAGGAAAGTTACTGTTAAAATTTCTCCCACTCGCTGCATCCCTAATCATAGGATTTTGGGGAGCAAGAATCCACCAAATTTATTGCCCCCCGATTTTAATTAGCTACATTACTGAAGGGAATTTCTTCTTGTTGCTGAAATAATTTAATCGATTGCAGACTATCTGAAGCAGCATCCCAAAGAATGAATTGGAAGCAGTCAGGAATATCGCGGATTGTCAGTGATTTTGAATTAGCAAGCAGGTGAATATTAGCATTGTGACAAGCCCGAAGATTATAGTTAGGTATTCGCTCAGAGAGATGATGAATATTGTGGTAAGCAATATCAGCAGAAAACCAATTGAGAATAGTCGGTAATTTTAGGTAACTACTGCCTTCAATTGCGCCAAGAATATAGTCCCAACCTTCGGCTTTATGAGCGTAGGAACCCTCAAAATTATGCTGAACAAAGAAAATACAGATAAATATTGCCGCCGAACAGGTCATGACAATTGAGTAAACACTCCAGAAAAAGCCAAACCCCAGTAAGTTGCTCAGATAAATCCAGCTACCAACAACACAAATATTGTTGAACAGTAAATCCCAAAATTCAGCCGTCGTATACCAATGTTTGGATTTATAAGAAGCAATGATTCCCGATAAACCTATGCCAAAATCTTGATTTAGACAAGCAAAAATATGTCGGATAAAACCCGTAGTTCCCAATATCAGTGCGAGTCTTGGTTTAATAATTAGATAGAAAAAACCACCGGGAAACAGCATCAATGGGTGTCGGAGTAACTGATACATCTTTTTACTAAATGGACTTAGCGCCGCAAATTTTTCGGTGGATATCAACGCCGAAGGGCCGCGGTACATATCCCAATTACCATTATGTTTGTGGTGATAAGCGTGCCCCCTCGACCAGGGGTACTGAGGAATCGCATTGATGATACCTAGCAGGAAACCCATAATGCGATTGACTTTTTTGGAACTAAAAAGAGAATAGTGTCCGCAATCGTGCATCAAAGAGAAACAACGTCCTGAAAAAAGTGTCATCAACACCATTATCGGCGGAAGAAGGAATACAGAAATGGCAGCAGCTTTAAATGCTAAAAACCATAAGCATATATAAGGAACCACTGTATTGAGTATTTGGCAACTAGCTTTCAAGTTGTTGCTCTTCATATAAGGAGCTAGCACAAAATCCGACTTTTTGATCGCGCTTTTCATTCAGTATGTTTATGGTGTGTGGATAAGTGCTTCGCTTAGCATCACAGTTGCGGGACAGCGGCGGATTTACCCCGGACTTTCCCCGTTTCTTCCCAAAGTTTTGTTGGAACCGATTTTTGCACATTTATGAGGTTATCACAACTCTGCTTTGTTTACAGAAAAAACTGTGAAGCCTGTCAACAGCCGAACAAATCGCTGCACCGGAAGGCATTAATATGATTGGTTGGTTGCAGGCTATTCAGTAATTTATGCCACTATTTTTGCTTGCATCGTCTGTGGCACACTTTATTGTACCGGGTTGTAGCCCAACTCGATCGCACGCTCAAAAGTTGGGCTACTGGCGAAAACTTTTTATGGGCGGGCGATAGGGGCGATCGACAAACCGCCCGCCCCGGAAACCAAAGCTGACACAACATCCAGAAGCGCAGAGGATTTTGGATCAACTCCTTGAGACGAGAATTTGAAGGACGATCGCAATTGGCTGCGTTTTTTGTGCTCGGAGATAGCTCGGATTTGCTACAATCTAATCGCACACGCGATTAGAAGGGATTATGACCGAACTATTAGATGAGGCGCTTTCTATTGAAATGGCGACTCGCATCAAAAGCAACCGTAAAAACTGCTTTGACAACGCCTGTAAAGCAGCGTTAGCCACCGAGGGCGCAATTTATGTTCAAGGCTTTTTAGCTGTGCCCGGAGTGCCATATAAACCCATCGAGTATAGCTGGATTGAACTCGACGAGCGAATTGTTGACCCAACATTTCCCCATCTCGGTTTCATCGCTCAAGACATTCATTACTTCCCAGTCCAGCGCTTCAGCGTCAAGAAACTCAAAGCAATCCTAGAAGAATCAAAAGAAGATTATCCTGAAGACGACCCGCTGCCGATTTATGGCAATCAACCTTATGAATATTACGGCGATTTGATGTTAGGCGGTAGCGATTACCAAAATGCTTACGATTTGGCTGCCGCTAAATGCAGAGAATTAAACCAACCCAAAAAACAGGATGCAAACTAATTGAGGACTTACAAAAAAATGGTTAGGCGCGCTACTTACAGCGGTACTTTAGCCACTGTTGTGTCGATTAATATACTTCATGATGACTTCCCAAATCTACAAACACGGCTTTTCCGTCTTCTGTAAAGTAGAAAATTACTCTTTCGTCACTCGGAGTTCATTGATGTTAGCGAAAAATTTCAGTTCACCTTTTTGTTGTTCAATCTGCCCTGACTTAAAGTTTTGATATATCTCTTCGCGACGTTCTTCCCGGAGATATTGCTTCAACAACAGTTGAAGCTCTTGCTTTTCGTCAGTAGAAAGATTCTTGATCGTCTCGACCACATCACTGAAAGTCATAACTTACAAAACCCTATTGTGCTGATTAGATTATAGCAAAAAATATCCTTTTGGTTGACTTTCGTTTCTCGTTATGCGGCTCTGCCTCGTCTTAAAAAAAGCAACAAATCTCACTATTTACCATTTTAAACCTTCCAAGATTCAGGAAATCTCGAATAATGAAAAGCAGCCAATAACGGATCTGATTTCTGATTCCCAATCAAATCAGCCAACAATTTAGCCGTCACCGGAGCCAATAAAATGCCGTTGCGGTAATGCCCCGTAGCCCATGTCAAATTCTCCCAAGCACTAGCACCCAAAATCGGCAATTCATCGGTCGTAGTCGGCCGAAATCCCCACCAAAACTCCAAAATCGGATAATTTTGTAATTCGGGATATAACTTAATCGCTCCTGCTAGCAAACTTTGGATTCCCGCAGGCGTATTTCCCGGCGTGAAATCCACATTTTCGCTAGTTGCGCCAATAATAATTCTGCCATCTTGACGTGGCACAATATAAATTCCCGTCCCGAATAGAACGGTTTGCAGGGGCTGGATAACTCCACAATCTTCTGGTACACATACTGACAGCATTTGTCCCTTTCTTGGAAAAACAGGAATATCCAATAATTTCTCAGACCAAGGGCCCGCAGCCAAAACATAACGGTCAGCTTGTAATTTTCCTGCCGTTGTTTCCACTCCAAAAACTCGGTTTTTCTGCCGAATGATTTCCTCTGCACTGCCTTGAATAATCTCAATCTGCAATTCTTTAGTTGCGGCCTGAAGCGTCCGAAATAAAGCGCGGTTGTCTACTTGAGCGTCGTCAGGATACCACCAACCGCCAATTACTTCTTGACCTAATCCAAACTGGTGCTGGCGAACAGTATCTCTGTCCAACCATTGATAATTAAGGTTGGCCAAAAGCGGCTTTTCTTGAGGCTCATTTTGACAAAGTGGTGCGAGAATTCCCGATCGCCAATATCCCGTTTTCAATCCGGTAATGTCTTCTAGCTGTTCCACCCAGGCGGGATACAGTGCGCGGCTTTGCAAGCACAAATCTAGCATCGGACTGGGGGGAATTCGTTCGGCTTGCGGGGCAAGCATTCCAGCGGCAGCCCGGGTAGTCGGTTGTTTATAATCGGCGGTGAGAACCGCGACAGATGCACCTCGCAATTTCAGTTCTACTGCTAGCGAAAGGCCAATTATTCCGCCGCCAATAATCAGAATATCTTTAGATGAATTCATTAACTTTTATATGGACTGTCTGAGCTTTTTGACAATCAAGCATCTAGGATACAAGCCCCCGGATTCATCCGTGGAGAAATAAAAAAAAAACGTGTATCCGAGAAACTTGCCGAACGTATTTATCTCGCGCAAGTCAATGCTTCAATCGAAAATCGAAAATCTAAAATCTAAAATCGATTGACCTCTCGGCTTTCTGGAGGGTAAGGTGCGCTAAGCACACCTTACAGTTAGAATTATTATGCAAGTCTTACAGATTATCTGGCAAGGCGATCGTCCTATCAGCCTTTCTTAACAAAAAATCTATCCTTGGGGTTTCCAGACAGTTTCAGAACCCTGACCCCAGAAACCGTCATATTTTGTCACCTTAATATCGCCTAAAACCTTGGTTTGGCAGGACAAACGGCGGTTGGAGGCGGGAGAATGGGGAGGAACCGAAAGTCGGGCTTTTTCGCGCCACTGGGGCTCGGAAACTTCGCCCTCGACGGTGACGGCGCAGGTGCCGCAAGTGCCGAGGCCGTGGCAGTTGATGACTTTGGCATTGCCGTTGTAGAGATCGATGCCGTTTTTGAGCAAAACTTCACGGAGATTGGCTCCGCGATCGCACTCAAATGTTTTTCCTTGCGCTTGTACCTTGACCACAGCAATTTACCCCAGTTAGATTTATGTTAATTTTCCTATATATTATCGCATTAAATTCAAATAAATTCATCTAATATGGTAAGTGATATATTACCAATTTCTCGATCGCAATTTCCCATGACAAATCGGCTCTGGATCTACGATACCACGCTGCGAGACGGTGCTCAGTGTGAGGGACTCTCCTTATCTCTCGAAGACAAACTGCGAATTGCTCGACAGTTAGACAGTTTAGGAATTCCCTTTATTGAAGGCGGCTGGCCGGGGGCGAATCCTAAAGACGTACAATTTTTTTGGCGTCTCAAAGAACAGCCCCTAACTCAAGCAGAAGTTGTAGCTTTTTGTTCGACTAGGCGGCCGGGAACTACGGCAGCTAATGATGAAATGTTGCAGGCTATTTTGTCCGCCGGTACTCGCTGGGTGACGCTGTTTGGCAAGTCGTGGGATTTGCACGTTATTGAAAGTTTGAAGACCACGCTAGAAGAAAATCTGGCGATGATTCGAGATACAATTGAATATTTTCGGAGTCAGGGAAGGCGCGTTATTTACGATGCCGAACACTGGTTTGACGGCTACAAAGACAATCGAGATTATGCTATTAAAACTTTAGAAGTAGCCGCCGCTGCCGGTGCAGAATGGCTGGTGCTTTGCGATACTAACGGCGGTACTTTGCCTCACGAAGTCAGTCAGGTTGTTCGCGAGGTGGCAGAAATAATAGAAAGTTGGGATATTTCTGAATCGGAAATTAACCCCCCCCAACCCCCCCTTATTAAGGGGGGGATAAAGTCTCAAATTCAACCCCTTATTAAGGGGGGGATAAAGTCTCAAGTTCAACCCCTTATTAAGGGGGGGATAAAGTCTCAAGTTCAACTGGGAATTCACACTCATAACGACTCTGGAGTTGCGGTTGCTAATGCTTTGGCTGCTGTGCAAGAAGGAGTGACGATGGTACAGGGAACTATAAACGGTTACGGCGAACGCTGCGGCAATGCCGATTTATGTTCCTTAATTCCTAATTTTCAACTAAAGTTGGGTCAGAATTGCATTGAAGACGAGCAATTAGTTAGATTAACTCAAGTAAGTCGATCGATTAGTGAAATTGTCAATCTTGCTCCCGACGATCATGCTCCTTTTGTGGGTCTTTCGGCTTTTGCTCACAAAGGCGGAATTCATGTATCGGCTGTTGAGAAAAATCCGTTAACTTACGAACATTTAGAACCGGAAAAAATTGGCAACAGGCGGCGAATTGTGATTTCGGATCAAGCTGGTTTGAGCAATGTTTTGGCGAAGGCTCGCACTTTTGGCATGGATCTCGATCGCAAAAATCCTGCTTGCCGCCAAATTTTGGAAAAATTGAAAGATTTGGAAAGTCAGGGATATCAATTTGAAGGTGCTGAGGCGTCTTTTGAATTGTTAATGCGCGAGGCCTTGGGAAAGCGCAAGCGTTTATTTGAAATCAAAGGTTTTCAAGTTCACTGCGATAAAGGTAGGGAGGAAACAGTTAATTCTTTAGCAACTGTGAAAGTGACTGTTAACGGTCAAGATATTCTGGAATGCGCGGAAGGAAACGGCCCTGTTTCGGCACTTGATGCGGCTTTGCGGAAGGCTTTGCGGAATTTTTATCCGGCAATTAATGATTTTAATTTAACCGATTATAAGGTGCGAATTCTGGACGGATGTGCGGGAACTTCTGCTAAAACTCGCGTGTTGGTTGAGTTTAGTAACGGTCAAGACCGCTGGACGACTGTGGGGGTTTCTGGTAATATTTTGGATGCTTCTTATCAAGCTGTTGTTGAGGGTTTGGAGTATGGTTTGGTGTTGGGAGATAGGGAGGCGATCGTTTTAACTGTGTCGAGTTATTAGGTTAACGGCGAAGAGAAGTTGCCTGAATATCGATGTTTAAATAGATACCAGGCGATTTCAAGAGAAGGTTAGCCAATTTAAAAAAGGTGAAACCTAAAATTTTGCATCATTCTTAATAAGAATTTTATGGGCTGTGAGTTAAGCTGTTGTGCATCTAAATCGTGTTTTTTGTGCGGGCGAGACGCCCAACCCCTACTCCCCACAAGAACTTTATCAAATTTTAGTTCACAGTTTAAATGTGCAACAGCTTATCCTAGTTGTTTAACCCAATTCATAATTGTCGTATGATGTACACCTTTGACTCTTTCAATCTCCCTAAAACCCATGCCATTAACATACATTTGTAGGCATTCGTCTTTCACTTCTTGAGCATAACCTCTGTGCTGTTCATCAATAAAATGGGGTCTGAAACCCCGTCCTTATAGGACGGCTTTACATTAGCTTTTGTTAAAGCACTCTATTTCACATAATATGTGTTATTATGTGAAACAACAAATTAAGAGCAAGAATGACACTAAAAGCCTTCAGCTATCGATTATACCCAACACCGGAACAAGAAAGTTTGTTGCGGCGCACATTGGGCTGCACTCGTTTAGTCTACAACCGTGCTTTAGCAGTAAGAACTGAAGCTTGGTACACAGAACAGAAACGAGTGGGGTATGCTGAGACTTCTTCAATGTTGACCGAGTGGAAGAAAACTGAAGAACTAGATTTCCTCAACGAAGTTAGCTGTGTGCCGTTGCAACAATGCTTGAGACATCTACAAACAGCTTATACCAACTTTTTTGATGGACGGGCAAAATATCCTAACTTCAAAAAGAAACGCAACGGTGGCAGTGCAGAATTTACCAAGTCGGCATTCAAGTTCAGGAACGGGGAAGTCTACTTGGCAAAAAGTACACAACCGTTGCCGATTCGCTGGAGCCGTACACTGCCTGATGGCGCAACGCCATCAACTATTACTGTAAAGCTTGCACCGTCCGGTAGGTGGTCGGTTTCTTTGTTGGTAGATGTTGAAATTGAACCTTTGCCTAAGACGGAAAACCAAGTCGGTATCGACTTAGGAGTTACAAGCTTGGTCACTTTAAGTACAGGCGAAAAGATTGGCAATCCCAAAGGGTTCAAGGCAAAATACCGCAAGCTTAGAAAAGCGCAGAAAGCTTTAAGCCGCAAGCAAAAAGGGTCAAATAACCGACACAAAGCACGGCTTAAAGTAGCGAAAGTGCATCAAGAAATCGCTGACGCGAGAAAAGACAACCTTCACAAGTTAACGACACGGTTGGTGCGCGAGAACCAAACCATCGCCGTAGAAAACTTAGCTGTGAAGAATATGATCAAGAATCCCAAACTTGCTCTCGCTATAAGTGATGCAAGTTGGGGCGAATTAGTCAGGCAACTTGAATACAAATGCGATTGGTACGGTCGCACTTTAATTAAGATTGACCGCTGGTTTCCTAGTTCAAAACGATGTGGAAATTGCGGTCACATTGTTGAAAAAATGCCGTTAAATATCCGGGAATGGGATTGTCCTAAG
Organism: Microcoleus sp. T3_D1; assembly: GCF_036700405.1. Classification (NCBI taxonomy): domain Bacteria; kingdom Bacillati; phylum Cyanobacteriota; class Cyanophyceae; order Oscillatoriales; family Microcoleaceae; genus Microcoleus; species Microcoleus sp. T3_D1. Next base: position 62,162 of record NZ_JAUBOV010000010.1, on the reverse strand, counting down.
TGCGATACGCACCATGACCGAGATATAAATGCGGCAAAAAATATTTTGGCGGCAGGGCTTGCCGTTTCAGTCTGTGGAGCGACTGTAAGACCCCAACAGAGTAAATCTGTTAAGGCTGGTGCGAAATCCCCTAGGGGACAGAAGCAGAAACCCAAGTCGTGAGTCTTGGGAATCCTCGCCCTTCTAGGGCGGGGAGGATGTCAAAAAAAGAATAGGTGATACTATTTAGATCTTAGATTGGAAATTTAAGATTTAAGAATTGCCAACAACTGACTATGCAAGGGTTTGCGACTTGCAGCCCCTCAGAGCGATTTTTCGCGCAGCGGTACCAGGTTGAGGCTTCCATCGTACTCCAAGTCTGAGTTTAGTAACTTAAATTACAATTTAAGCCGGTGCAGACTGGCAGAAACTACAATTTCTAGGGGCCCAAAGGCAGTTAAGAAATTAATAGGGGCTAAAATCAGTTTATTCTCAAGCTCATGAATTTGGGCTTGCGAATCATATATCTTCAGAATGTTTTTACACAAACTATTTCGATATGATCAGCAGTTTCTCCGAACCCATTTATTGCCCGAATCTTAGCTGTGCCGATCCCCGCAATACCTTTGGCCGCCAGCAGTGTGCAGCGTGCCAAACGGATTTAATTTATCGCTATGTGTGGGTGGTGGGACAAGCAGCCGAGGAAGTGCCGGCGGGTAAGGTAATAGCCGATCGATACTTTGTCATTGCACCCCAAATCTGGCTCGACAGCCGTCCAGTTCTGCCTCCGAGCGTCCCGGAACAACTGCCGGATACGATTATGCCTTACCTGCATTTGTATCCCCAACGGCTGCATACGCCGGAAGTATACGGTTTTTGTTCCCTAGGCGAAGCACCGGAAGCGACAGAGGTGCTTTTGTTGGAAAATGTGCCCATCAATAATTTCGGCAGCCTGTATCCTTCTATTTTACAAGCTTGGTCGGGGACAACCGCCGCGCGCCAAGTTTACTGGCTGTGGCAAATGCTCCAACTGTGGGCGAGACTGTCGGAACAGGGAGTAGCTTCGAGTTTGCTGGTACCGGAAAATTTGCGGGTGGAAGGTTGGCGGGTACGCCTGCTGGAACTGCACCGGGGCAATTTTGTACCGACGCTGCGGGATTTGGGAGATGTGTGGTCAGGTTTGGTGGAATCAGCGCAACCCGAGGTGCAGTCGAAACTCGGAGAGATTTGTCAGTTTATGCGCCGCAGCAGCATGAATTTCGACGCGATCGCCCTGGAACTAAACGATTTACTATTAGAACAAGCCGCTAAATTGCCTCTGCACTTAGAAGTAGTCGGCATGACCGATACCGGGCCGCAGCGCTCCCAAAATGAAGACAGTTGCTATCCGACTGCTGCTGATTTTCAATTTAGCAAAACTTCAGGCGGCGACAAACTAATTCCTTACTTGACAATGGTTTGCGACGGGGTTGGGGGCCACGAAGGAGGAGAAGTTGCCAGTCAATTAGCCGTCCAGTCCATGAAAGCTTTAATCCAAAATTTGCTCGCCGAAATCACTCAACAAGAAGAGTTGATGACGCCTACAATGGTAATTAAGCAACTCGAAGAAATAGTGAGAGTTGTGAATAATGTGATTTCCGCTCAAAATAATGAGCAGGGAAAAGAGTTGCGGCAACGGATGGGGACGACTTTGGTGATGGCCCTCCAGTTGCCTCAAAAAGTGAAAATTTCCGAGGATTTGCCATCCAATAACAGCCACGAACTTTATTTAGTCAATGTTGGAGACAGCCGCGCTTATTGGATTGGCAAAAATTACTGTCACCGGCTGACTGTGGACGACGACGTAGCCTCAAGGGAAGTCCAGCTAGGACATTGTTTATACTGGGAGACTCAACTGCGATCGGATGCAGGAGCCCTGACTCAAGCTTTGGGCACGCGGGATGCCGATTTCCTGCGCCCGACGATTCAGCGATTTATTGTCGAAGAGGAAGGCTTACTGCTGCTGTGTTCCGACGGTTTGAGCGACAACGACTGGGTAGAGAAATCTTGGGAGAATTATGGCCCAGAGGTGCTTGAGGGCAAAATGTCTTTGGAAGCCGCAGTTCAGTCTTGGATTCGTCTCGCCAACGAGAAAAACGGTTATGACAATACCTCTGTGGTGGCGACTCACTGTCGGATGTCGCCGGAGAGATTGGTACTGTTCGATCCGGCGGTGGCGTCAGCGGTGGCGTCAGCGCCAGTGTCAGCCTCGGCGTCGCTGCCGCCGTCCCTGCCGCGATCCCTACAAAAGTCCGGGAGGATTCCAGAATCTCAGCTTTCAGAATCGTCCAAACAGTTGTTGTACCCCGAAACTTCCCCCGCCCCGGAACCCGTTCAAAAACAGCGATCCAAGCTGCCGCTGCCCCTACTGGGGGTGTTGGGGCTGATATTAGCCGGTGGCGGTTTAGGTTTGTGGGTGCAAAGCCACCAAAGCCCCCAGCCAGAGCCCGCACAACTTCCCCCACCGCCGGAAACTCCCGCCCCAAGTCCTTCGGAGACTCCCTCCCCAGGGGCCGAGAGTCCCTCGCCGTCGCCCGAATCGAGTCCTGCGGAAATTCCGCTGCCCGATAGCGAGAGTCCCTCGCCGTCGCCCGAATCGAGTCCTGCGGAAATTCCGCCGCCCGAAGAAGCGGAAACTCCTTTGCCATCAGCGGAGTAAGGGAGATTAGACCTCTTGCAAAAATCCTTTTCCTCAATTGATGGGACGGGCTCTGGGGCCCATCCCACAATAGTTATTTTTTCTTGTGGGATGGCCCCAGAGCCCGTGCTAATTATTTTTGCAAGAGGTGTATTGAATTAATTTGAGGCCGAAGGAAAGAGGCAGAAGGAAAGAGGCAGAAGAAGTGTTTTTACAAATATGAGATGCTCCCATCACAGTTATTGATTTTGTATCATAGTCCGCTTGCAGAAACAAGATGGCTAAAAAGTCAGCCAGCGCTACAAAAAGCAGTTTAAAATTCCTAATAATTTTAGTTCAACTAACAATTAGCGATTAGCAACTAACAACATAAGCTTTTTTTATCTTGACCACGAATTTCAAAGGTGGTACCCGCGACGTGATTTATCCGTGGAATCAATCCAAAATCGAAAATCGAAAATCCTCAAGCCCCCGCGTTTATCCGTGGGGTCGCCTCTAAAATCTAGAATCTAAAATCTAAAATCTAAAATCGATTGACGGCGCACAATTTATTAACTATAATTACCAGGCCAAAACTAACAAAAATCTTACGCCTAACAGTTTTTCTCAAATAACCGTTAAACTATTCTAACGTTTGCGCGTACCCAACCTCGCAGGCATAACCTATATCTGTTAAGGATTCGTCCTGATTCACAGGAGCAAGATTTTAAAATATGCATCTCAGCGAACTGACTCACCCAAACCAATTACACGGCCTCTCGATTCATCAACTCGAACAAATTGCCCGACAAATTCGAGAAAAGCATTTAGAAACTGTAGCCGCTAGCGGCGGCCACCTCGGCCCAGGATTGGGTGTAGTCGAACTGACCTTAGCACTCTACCAAACACTCGACCTCGATCGCGACAAAGTTACCTGGGATGTCGGCCACCAAGCTTATCCTCACAAATTAATCACCGGCCGCTACAACCAATTCCACACCCTGCGCCAAAAAGACGGCGTTGCAGGCTATCTCAAGCGCTGCGAGAGCAAATTTGACCACTTCGGCGCAGGCCACGCTTCCACAAGCATTTCCGCAGCGTTAGGAATGGCGATGGCGCGCGACCTCAAGGGGGAAAACTTTAAAACTGTAGCAGTCATCGGCGACGGCGCATTGACTGGCGGCATGGCACTCGAAGCCATCAACCACGCGGGCCATATGCCGAAAACCAATTTGTTAGTTGTGCTCAACGACAACGAGATGTCAATCTCGCCCAACGTCGGCGCAATTACCCGCTATTTGAACAAAATGCGATTGTCGGCACCGGTGCAGTTTCTCAAAGATAACTTAGAGGAACAATTCAAACACATTCCCTTTGTGGGCGAAACTTTTACTCCAGAAATGGAACGCCTCAAAGAAGGGATGAAACGCTTGGCCGTCTCGAAAGTTGGAGCAGTAATTGAAGAATTAGGCTTTACTTACATGGGCCCGGTAGACGGACACAATTTGGAAGAGTTAATTGCCACTTTCAAACAAGCTCATACCATTCAAGGGCCGGTGTTGGTTCACGTGGTGACGGTGAAGGGCAAAGGATATGCGATCGCCGAAAAAGACCAAGTAGGATATCACGCCCAAAATCCCTTTAACTTAGCCACCGGCAAAGGCATTCCCTCCACTAAACCCAAGCCTCCTGCTTACTCGAAAGTCTTTGCCCACGCCCTGGTCAAGCTAGCAGAAGATAATCCGAAGATTGTCGGCATTACCGCTGCTATGGCAACCGGAACTGGTCTGGATAAACTTCATGAAAAACTGCCTAAACAGTATATTGATGTCGGGATTGCCGAACAGCACGCCGTGACTTTATCCGCTGGTTTAGCCTGCGAAGGAATGCGCCCGGTTGTGGCAATTTACTCGACATTTGTGCAGCGAGGCTATGACCAAATAATTCACGATGTTTGCATCCAAAACTTGCCAGTTTTCTTCTGTTTGGATCGCGCCGGCATTGTCGGTGCTGACGGCCCCACCCACCAAGGAATGTACGACATTTCTTTCTTGCGGTGTCTGCCAAATATGACAATTATGGCACCAAAAGATGAGGCAGAATTGCAGCGGATGGTAGTCACGGGAATCAACCACACAAGCGGCCCGATCGCCATGCGTTACCCGCGCGGCAACGGTTACGGCGTACCTTTGATGGAAGAAGGTTGGGAAGAGTTGCCGATCGGCAAAGCCGAAATTCTCCGCAACGGCGACGATTTGCTGATCTTGGGTTACGGTTCAATGGTTTATCCGGCAATGCAAACCGCCGAGATTCTGAGCGAACACGGTATTGAAGCAACTGTGATCAATGCGCGTTTTGTCAAGCCTTTGGACACCGAATTAATCTTGCCTTTGGCACAGCGAATCGGCAAAGTTGTCACAATGGAAGAAGGCTGTTTGATGGGAGGCTTTGGTTCAGCAGTAGCCGAATCTTTGTTGGACAATAATGTTGTTGTTCCAGTGATGCGGTTGGGTGTACCCGATACATTGGTAGATCATGCAACGCCTGAACAATCATTTGCCAGTTTGGGATTAACTCCGTCGCAAATGTGCGATCGTATCTTAGCAACATTCAGCCGCAAACAGTCTCCTGTTAGCGTGTAAATAGCTAGAATGGTAGGGTGCAGCGCACCTTACCATTCGAGCTCCGATCTATGACAGTGAAAGAGCCGCATGATTGAAGGAAGATTGGAGGATAAGGGAGAAAAAAACAATGACTAACGTAAAACCAAATCGTACCGTGCGGCGGGGAAGACTGTTCCCAGAAATTGAGTGGTCAGAAGAAAAAAAAGCCCAGTGGCGAGCCGAAAGAGCGGCATTTCGCAAGCGTTGCAAAGTAATTTTCGATCGCCTAAAACCAGAATTGATTAAAACCCACTACAACTGGTACATTGCGGTTGAACCCGACAGTGGGGAACACTTTATCGACAAGGATGATATGGTGGCTACTAAAATGTGCCGCCAGAAACACCCAAATGCTATCCCCTACCTTTTCCGTATCAACGATACAGGAGTTTGTGGCACGATATGATTGAGGGAAGCTTTGGCGATAATGATGAGCTATTTTTTGAAGTTGAATTGATTGCTAATAACGGCTTAGAATTACCTGTTGACGCTCTGCTAGATACAGGTTTTTCGGGCTGGCTAGCAATGGATGAGCAAGATTTTGAGGGGCTTGATTGGACTTATATTAGGCGGCAAGAAATGCAGACAGCTAAGGGAGAATTTGATTTCGATATTTATGCAGGAAAAATCAGAATTGACAATCAAGAATTCGATCTTCCTGTTCACGTAGGTGATGGAGTACCCGAAGTTTTAATCGGCCGCCAGTTGTTGAAAAATCGGCGGTTGATAGTTGATATTTCGGCGGGTGTTTTGACATTGGAAGCGAGTTAAAAGCAAAATGAATTTAAAAAGTTTTGACATAGTAATAGTAGGAGCAGGCCCAGCAGGCGGTCACTGCGCGAGAATTCTAGCCCAATCCGGCCACAAAGTCTTGCTGGCAGAACAAAATGATAGTTTTGATAAAAATGACTTTTCCAGCGCCGCCACGCCTCTAGAAACCCTCTCTAAATTCGATTTACCCGAAGCGGTAATCGGCAGTTTTTGGCACAAACTTACTATTGAAACTAGCAAAGTAAGTCAAACTTGGGAATCTCCTAAAAGCTTGGGAGTTGTTTTAAACTTTGCTAAATTTAGAGCATTTCTCGCCCGCGAAGTTCAGGGAAACGGAAGTGAGGTTTGGCTTGGTTATCGCTACATAAAACATTCACAAGCCAACGGCGAAACAATCGTAGAATTCAAACAGCTTTCCGACGGCAAAATCATCCAAGTTAGTACGAAAGTATTAGTTGATGCGACGGGTTTTGCTAGGGCGATTATGTATGACAAAGAAAATGATAAACCAGATTTTTTGTCGGGAACTGGTATAGAATATCTAATTGAAGTAGAACCCGAAGTTTATGATAAATATGCCAATGATTTAATCTTCTTTTTGGGTGATAAATGGATGCCGAAGGGTTATTCGTGGATATTCCCAATGGAACAAAACAGGCTGAAAGTTGGTGCGGGACGGGTTTTTTTAGATCCGAAAACGGTGAGACATTTGTCACCGCTGAAAAAATATATTGATTTACTGATTGATGAATATCTGAAGTCTAAAAATTATAAAATTATTGACAAACACGGTTCGACGCTGAAGTACAGTCGCGGCTTGAAGGATATTTATTGGAAAGAAAATAATGTAATTGCGATCGGCGATAGTGTTTCGACAGTAAATTTTTTGGGCGGCGAGGGCATTAGACACGGGATGGATGGTGCCCAAATAGCGGGGAAATATATTCAAAGCTATTTGGAGGGGAAAATATCAGATTTTCGGGATTATGAGACGGAAATGCACCGCAAGTTTGATAAGAAATGGAATATTTCGGAAAGGTTGGCCGTGAGAAAGTACATCGATGATGTTAATGATGAACTGACAGATAAAATGATTTCTTATTTAAAGTATATGAAAACTGAAGATGTTATGGATATTTTATTTTATTATAAATTTGAGAAGATTTCCAGAGGGTTAGGCGGTTATTTGCAGCGGAAAATCAAGGGATTGATTAAGCGATTTCATTTGTAAGGTGCGTCTGTTGAGAGATTTTGAGTAGAGGGAAAAGTCTCGCTGGGTGACTCACCCTACAAACCTAATTGCCATAAAAAATTTTCTGCTGTAACTTTAATGCGCGGCAGCGACATTAAATTATCGTCAAAACTGCTATAATTTAATTTATATGATACACCAAAAGTATATCCACTCGCTCCAATTAAATGCGCTACAATTGGATCGACATCACCGTAAGGATAGGCAAAACATTTAACAGATTTCTCTAATCCCCGTTCCAAAATAGCACGAGATTTCGCCCCCTCCCGCACAATTTCTGTCGGCGATAATGCAGTCAGAGGTTGATGAGTAGCAGACATAGAACCGAATTCAATCCCTGCATCCCGCAGTTGCAAAATTTCCGGCCATCCCATTAACTGCACTTCTTCAAATTCGGCTTTTTCCCAACTATTTGTTTTTCCTATTGACTCTGCTACGAGAAAAACAGTTGCTGTAAAATCAAAGCGTTTTAGCAGAGGCCAAGCATATTGGAAAAAGTCGAGATAGCCACCGTCAAAAGTCATCAATACAGCTTTACCGGGTAAAGGAGTTTTATCCCGTTTCGCACTTTGCCAATTTTCCCAACTCGCACTATAATAACCGCGCTCTTTGAGATACTGCAACTGTTGTTCCAAAACCTGCGGAGTAACTGCGTCTAAACCGTCAGGAGAAATGCGGCGGTAGGAGAGAATCGGCAGCCTTTGTGTAACGCCATGATTGTCAAAAACTTGAGGTTTCCCTGAGTGAGAAACTTCCCGATAAGAAGATTTTGAGCCAATGATTTCCGGTGCGTAAAATACTTGCTTTGGAAACTCGTTTTCTTGGGGAATTTGTATTGTCGGTTCCCCAGCGATTGCCGCGGCTGACTCGATTTCCGGCAGCGCCGCGGCCGGGAGTGCGGCGCGACGGCTGACACTTGTGCCGATCGCACCCGATCGCCTGCCGAACATCACCGCATTTTGGGGGTAAATGCCCCCACCACCCGCTGCATTCAACCTGTCGGGCAAATTAGACCTTTGTTGAGCACAAGAGGCTAAGCGCGATCGCAGCCATTGCTTGCCGTTGAGCGGTTTTCCCAGCAAAGCTTCTCGCACGGCGGCGACGCACAACTCAAAACCAATATTTCGATTAATTGTCGATCGCAATTTTTGAGCCGAAACCAAATTATTTTCCACCGCAACAGTGACAATACCTACAGAAACACCGCCTATTTTCACCAGCACGTCAATTTCCGAAAGCTCAACTTTTATATTAGCAAAATCCTCGCTAATTTCTAAGACAATCAAATCTTTTTCGAGGGTAATTGTTGGGACTTCCTCTGCGCTTTCTGGCTTGTAGAAATCCTCCAAATGCCAATTCGGACGCCCCCATAATTCTTGCAAAAATAGCGTCCAGTCATGTTTAGGGTGCAATGGTTTCAGCACAGTTTCCCACAATTTATTGCCTTTTTCGCAGCGATTGCGTTGAAAGAAGCGATCGAGAATTTGCCAAGCAAACTGGGCTGCAACCGCATCCGCCAACACCGAAGCCGCAACCATGCCATCGCAAATCGGCAATTCAACAATACCGAGTTTAATTCCTTCTAGTTCGATCGTACAGCACAGGCGATCGTATATTTGCGGAATATCGCAAATATCGGAAATTGGTTCGCTCACTTCCACCGTCAACTTCCAGGCAATTTCACCCTTGACTCGCTTAATATTATCTAAAATATATCGAATTTCCAGGCTATTAAAAATTTTATGATATTTGTGAACCTTATTACTTTTAACCTCTCTATCAATCCCTTGATGCCAAGGCAGATTTAAACTGAGATGAGCAGCTTTTTCTTGATAAAATTTTAGCATTCTATCATCATATTCAATTTCCATAAAATCACAAAGTTCTTCTAACTTTTTGACTTTATTATCTAGAATTTCCTCATACTTGACTAATATATGATTAGATTTTTTAGCATATTTGTGACTAATTAACATCGCCTCCTTCCAGCGATGGATACAGTGGTTTAAATCCCAACCAGGCCCCCACAAATCATGAGAATTCCTAGTAGCCTCATGCAGAGAAGCTATTGTATCCATACTGTTTCGCAAAATATGTATAAATTTAGCATCCGGCAAAAAGCGCTGTATATCCTCAATAAAATATATGTGTTCCGGCGTTTTTTCCAACCAAATACTTTTGTTTTGTTCCGCCGCCAAACCATCCACAACTCCGACAAACCAACTAACTTTAGTTGCCACAGTTTGACTATGATCAAAATCTTGCAAAAGTTCAGGCCGATTAATCTCATCCTTAAAAAAAGCTTCCATCCTACCTGGCAACTTTCGCGCAAACTTCTTGTACAGTAAATAGTGAAAAAACTTAGATTCAGGAAAAGAAATAACTTCAGGATGAGCGGCTAATAAACTTTGAAGCATCGTTGTGCCGCTTCTCGGAGAGCCTACTAAAAATATCCGTTTCATTTTTATAGCTGATAAATGGTTTGTGAATTAGATTTTTTTTTACGAACCGCAGAGAGCGCAGAGGGCACAGAGGAAGAGAAGAAAGAGGTATGATTCATGTTCCTATCTGGGAACTCTGCAGTTAAAAACTTTTTTCCTAACTCCAACTAAAATCCTCATGCAACAAATCCGAAAGTTCCTGATTGTAAGGTTGGAAATAATTAGTCAATTGTTGTGCGATTTCCGGGGGCATTGGGCTGTATTCATCGACATGATTAATTTCATATTCTTTACTTGTAGTCTCACTAATATCCAGAAATTTCAATACTTCCGAAAAGACTTTGCCTGTATGTGCGTAAAAATCTTCGCTCTTGATAATTAGCAACTGTTCCCTCGGAAAATAGTCGAGCCAATTTTTGATTTGTTCTACATAAATTCCCCGCGACAAATAGGAATAATGCTGGTGATTAAAACTGTAATAATTTTCATCTGCTTTGATTTTTTCAATCTCACCTTTGAGTCTATCAGGTTCACAAGCGATCGCCTTTTCAAAATTCAACTTTTCGCAGCCACTCGCCACTTCTAAATGATAGTGCATCCACGCTCGTTTTACCGGATTTCCCAGCATTACAATCAGCTTAACATCCGGGAAACACTTGTAAACTCGCTCCGCCACCAAAGGATGATAAATATAGTAAGAAGTCATCTCCCACAGCAGCACTTTGTCACTCGCTACACTCCGCGTCAACTGCTTGCTGTACCACTCAACACCACGCTCAAAATTTAATTCAAAAAAATGAATGTCCCGGGAACCTTCTTTGATAATTTGCAAGTGATTTGCGAGATGGCTGTATAGAGATTCCGTGCCGCAGTTTTGAGCACCAATCATTAAAAAGTCAGGTTTTTGCTTGTTTTCCAACTGAGTCAAAATCTTGGCGTAGCCCGGATGATTATTATCCAAATCGTAAGTGGCCGTGGCTGGTTCGGGCACATCCAAAAGCGGCATTTTGCCCTCAAATTCCCAGCGGTACGGCGGACAAAGAATCGTTTTTTGGTTTACAGTCGATCGCACGTACAGCGGATAAACCTGCCACTGATAATCGTAGGCGTAAGCCAAAGTTTCCTCGTAAACCCCAGCATTCACGTAATACTGACCGTTTCCTAAATCCAGCCTATCTATTTGCAGCCGGATTTTGCCTTTCCCTTTCACCAGCGGCAGCAGTCTGCCCATTTGATTAGTATTAGTCTCAAAACAACTTTGACCATCATCCCTGCTGATTGTCACGGCAAAAATAGCAGCAGAAATTTCATGAAACACCGAATAATGAATTTCAATGCTAATAGCATCACCGCTATCTATTTCCGTATTTGGCGACACTTTGACATCGGTAATTTCTACTTCCATAGTACCGAAGCGATTCTGATTACCTCGCAGTGGCGAACCGCTACTTGTAGCTTCAGCAGCACGCAGGGGAGTGCTATTTTCTGTGGCCGATCGCATTTCGGACAAATACTGACCGACTACCACTTCCGGTTCCCCGTAAGCGACGATTTCACCGGATTTCAGCCACAAAGCCCGATCGCACATTTTCTGAATTTGCGACGCAGTGTGAGAAATCAAAACAATCGCACATCCTTGATTCTTAAACTCAGTTATCTTATTCAAACATTTAGTTTGAAAAGCCACATCACCAACCGACAAATGTTCATCAACTAACAGCACTTCGGGATCGGTATGCACCGCCACCGAAAAAGCCAGCCGCATTTTCATCCCCGTACTGTAAGTCCGCGTCGGGCTGTCAATAAACTGTTTTAACTCTGCAAATTCCACAATATCGTCAAACCTGCGCGCCACTTCCCGGCGAGTCAAACCGGCCACCACCGCACCCACAAACACGTTTTCTCTGCCCGTTAGATCCGAGTGAAAACTCGCACCCAAATCCAACAAGCCGCCAATTCTGCCGTTAACTTTAATAGAGCCTTCCTCAGCCCTGCAAATACCGCCGATAAGTTGCAGCAGCGTTGATTTTCCCGCGCCATTCTTGCCAAGAATTCCCAGCATTTCGCCAGGAGAAACAGTAAAATTTATATTCCGCAGCGCCCAAAAACTCGCCTCCGGCTTCAGCTTCCGCCAACCCGACAAAGCGGCTTCCATAATCGTAATAGGTTTCGCGGTAGAGTAGCGCTTAAAACGCTTACCTAAACCCTTGACAATAATTGCTTCACGCATTTACACTTCCTCCACAAAATGAGCGCTTTGCCGTCTAAAAATTCCCAGTCCGATGGGTAAAAGAGCCGCCACAGCCAAGCTCAAAATTAACAGAGCAGACCAATCCGGCTGCATACCTTTAAGAAGTATGGCGCGGTAAGCTTCAATCAGGGGCACCATTGGATTTAAGTAATAAAAAATCTTAAATTTTTCGGGGACGCTGCTGATGTCGTAGAAAATCGGAGTCAGGTAAAACAGCATCTGCAAAACTACTCCCAAAGTGTGCTGAGTGTCGCGGAAAGTGACATTCAAAGCGGCAAGGGGATAAGCAAAACTAACTGTCAGGAAAAACTGAATAATCATCAGCAGCGGCAACAACAAGAGCACTGCATTCAGAGGAGCGCCATCAATTGCCAGAAAGATAAGTAACACCGGCAATGCTAAGAAAAAGTGAATGAGCCCCGTCGTCGTCGTGACTACCGGCAAAATTGCCGACGGGAAATTTGGCTGCCTGATTAGTGGCTTATGATTGGTAATTAATGCCGTTGATTTAAATAATACCGTTTGAGACCAATTCCAGATTAACAAGCCGCTAAAAGCAAAGGAAGAAAATTTGGGAATATTAAGGGGTACGACAGAGCGAAACAAAAAGGAAAATACAGCCAACTGTAACAGCGGACTGATTAAAGTCCAAGCAATCCCCAAGGTCGATCGCTTGTAAAGTAATTTCATCTCGCGATCGACCAACACCCGCAGCAAATCGAACCAATGAGCCATTTTGCGCCGATCGAGGAGCGTTCCCGCATTTCTCACCGCACACCTCCGGCAGCTATCTGAGGTTCTGGCCCGGAGCCCTCCCAGGGCTGAATCTTAACCAAATTCTGGGTCTGCACCAGGGTCAGCTTGTCAGCAATTGGTTCTAAAAAATTACCTTCCATCAATTTTATTGCCATAATTACCATTGTTAATTTCTATCTTTTTAACTTCAATTCCTATTTATTTCTGCTTAATTTAATGCTTAATTACACCTCTATTTTTTATTTTTATCTACTCTAATTATGTCAGCTATTCCACCACATTTAACTTGCATATTTGGGGCGTGGCTCAAAGCCCAACGCCTACTCCCACAAGAGTTAAATTATTTATTGATAAGCAATTTAAATGCTGATTAGCTTAGGAAGGATTTTTCAGTGGTTTTTTGCCCAATACTGTAAATAACAGTAGATGTTGAAGTAGGGTGTTGTCAACTAAGCTACGCTCAGAATGAGCAGCACTTTTGGGCATACCGTTAACCGCGATCGCCCCAGCCAGCGGTTGAGCAAACTGAAGCGCCAGAATCGATCGCAAGTGAGCGCCCCGCAGTGGCTCTACACCCAATTTGGGAGTGACGTGACCGACTGACACTTCACCGTAACGGAGGTAAATGCCATCGGGTTTTTGCTCGTCAATGATTCGTTCTGCTGCTTCCCAACCTTCCTGCAAATCGATTTCAATTTCATGTCTGCCCAAGTCAGCATCAGCAGGATCACCTTGCATAAAACTAGAAAGAGCCGATCGACTTTTCAACTCATCAATCACACCCCGCAAATACCAATAACCGCGCAATTTGGCCCGCAACCACCGCCAAGTTCCCCGCATCCCCAAGCTTTCGAGCAAATCCAGAGATTTCCTGGCTCCCACAGCCAGCCAATCCACAGCAGCCGGCCAGAAAAACGTGACCGCCACCACAATTTTATCTACCAGTGAGTCAGCAGTTTCGTAGGCTGCTACGGGCAGTATCGGTCTGAGTTCCGGGTGTCGATGACCGATCAAAACATCCGATCGCCCTTCCTGACGAAATCTGCCAAAAGAGCGATCGAGATTATTAGTTTCGTGTTCGTAATGATAGCCCACAGCCTCCCCCGCTACAGCAAAAGGTACACCAGCTTTCAGCAAACGCACCCCAAACTCGTAATCTTCCCCGCCGCAGTTCCCAAAAGCCGAATCAAAGCCATCGAGACGAGCAAACAGTTCTGCATCCAAAGAAAGGTTGCCGCTGAGCAAATCTTGATAAGTAAATCGATGACCAGGTTGGCTCATCTGATAAAACTTCTCTTCCCACCACGAGCGCACTTCCACGTCAAAAAACCTAGTTCCTCCCTGCAACTTAGGCGGATAGGGGCCGATGACAGCCACTCCCGGACGCAAAGAGTGAACCCGCGCGTGGCTTTCCACCAAAGGCGGCAGCGCTTCGATATCGTCGTCGAGAAACAGCAGCAATTTGCCGGTAGCCGAAGCCGCTCCCGTATTGCGGGCGATGGCAGCACTCCGGCAATTTACCTCGATCGCCTGCACTTTAAACGGAGCTTTGTAGTCTTGTAGCATTGCCAAAGTATCGTCAATGCAGCTATCTGCGACTACAATAACTTCCATTAGGTCGATCGGATAAGTCTGCAAGTGCAAAGCATCCAAAGCCCGTCGCAGCGAAGAACTTCGGTTGTGGCTAGGAATAATTATGCTAACTGTTAGATTTTCCATATTTACATGACAACAATTAACTTCATCTGCATTTCATCTGCTATACAAATATTAGACAAGTCTAGACATTTGCTTCTTACTTCATCGGGAGCATGGGAGCGGCTATCCCTCGGTAAGCTTTCACGGTTTAGCCAACCGTGATAAATTTATCGCTGCATTCAAATCCCTGTCCATCGACTGACCACAATTTTCACAGTTGTAAATCCTTTCTTTCAACGGCATATCTTGGATATGTCCGCAATTTGAACAGGTTTTGCTTGACGGAAACCAGCGGTCGGCAACGATCGCTTTGACGCCAAATTTTTGAGCTTTGTATTCTAGTTGACGTTGGAATTCATGGAAACCGCAGTCAGCTATTACCATACCGCAAATTTGTGGTTTTTTAGCATTCCACCCACCTTCAAATCTTCTACTACTATCGTTGCGTGGTTTTTGCATAAGTAAGTAGTGATTTGATGCAGAGTGTTTTTTCTGAGGTTTGCTATTTTTGCATGGTGTTTTGCTAACCTAATTTTAGCTTGATGTCTATTGCTGGAGCCTTTTACTTTTCTCGTAAGACTTTTTGACAGTTTCTTGAGTTTTGCGAGATGCGCTTTGTAGTGCTTTGGATTCGGGAATACTACACCCGTTGAAAGTGTAGCCCACTCTTTGACACCCACATCAACTCCTACAATTTCATGAGTTTTGACTATAGGTTCATGATTTTCTTCGTAAGCGAACGCCATAAACCAACTATCGGCAGTGCGCGAAATGGTGATTGACTTGCAAGTTGTGTGAGGTAGTCCTTCGTGGGTTTTTACCCAGCCGATTGTCGGCAGCTTTATAGACCTACCGCCCACAGGGATTGGTTTACCGCCAGCATCAATAGTGAAAGAGTCGTGATACCCCTTCTTCTTTAACCTAGGATATCCACCTTTTTTTGAGAAAAATCTAGAAAACACATCTCCAAGATTGTCAAAGGTGTATTGAGTTATTTTCTGGCAGATTACCGTCTATTTTATCCAGGTAAGTTCAGGTTTTACGTGATTGTTGAAGAATTTCTTGAGCAAGTATTTGTTGGGCTTTAATCCATCTTTCTAAAGGTGACTCCAAGTCGCCAGTACCCAATTATAAGTAAACCTCGCTATGCCAGCGTGTTTGCTCATCATTGTTGATTGACTTTTGTTTAGCTTTAACTTTGTTTTGATGGATCAAAGCATTGCTCGACCTCAACACTGGATTTCTTTGTTTAACTCTGCCACGCCTTCTACGGGTTTGTCAATAGCATTTTTTAGCTGCTCTTTGATTTCCTGGGAGTAATTTCGCCCACCGTATAATCTACCAGAAAAACAGTGGATTATCGCCATCAAATCTTCTACTAATTCATGCTGGGGAGACAATGACTCTTGATTGGCGACTACAATTTCACATCCCACTGATACAGCAAGTTCTTGGATGAATTCAAAGGCAAATCTGCACATCCTATCTTTGTGTGCAATTACGATTATTGATATTTCGCCCCTGAGCATTGACAGCATGATTGCTAGAAACTTTTTTCTTTTAAAGTTTAGCCCGCCACCAATTTCTGATATCCAGTCGTCGATACTCAGCCCTCGACCTAGGCAGAAGGCTTCCATTGCAAGTACCTGATTTTTCAGCTCTGCCTTTTGCCCGCTGGATGAAACTCGACAGTAGACGATTGTCTTTCGCTTGGCTTCTATGGGTTTGAGCCCATTGGCTATCAAGAAATCGTCTTCTGTGTAGAACCGATGACCCGACAGGGTGCGCTTGGCTGGTAGCTTCCCCGAAACATCCCAGCGCTGGAGTGTCTTTACTGACAATCCAAGCTTTTTCGCGAATTCATGTGGTTTGAACAAAATGGTACACCGTAGATTTGTCTATTAGTGTACTACTTTGTCTATTTATTCGCTACCTAGGTACTAGCTCCCTTCATCTGCCGTTAAAAAGAATCTAAAAATCCCTATTCATTGCTGATACTTTTAATCCCGACAATCTCCGAAACCTGAGAGAATCCGAATATAGCACACTCATCAGACAGGTCCCAGAGCATGGTGGTATCCCACAAAGCTTTAAGGAAAATCCCTAAAGCGCTACTCAAACTGGGTGTTTTCTAACCACAGTTGGGGCAGTGAAAAATTTTAGAGCCACCTAACTTTTATGGCTCTCACCGTATTTTGCACAAATTTTGGAGGTGTATTCTTCACTGGTTTTGACCAACCTCGAACCGCAAGGATTACAGAGATGCTCTCAAGCCAAAGCTTGAGAGAAGTGAGAGAAAGTCCAAGTCATCATTACTGATGGTTTTATGCAGGCTACTTCAGTCTACACCAATTGTCATGAGTATTACCTACAAGTCTAGGAAAATATCATCCTAGCAATTGCTCCCCTTAATTTCTTGCAAGCACTTGCGAGACACAAAATAAGCCATCGGGCCACTGACACAGCCCCGCAGTTGAGCCAAAAGCAAATCACTAGGGATAGAATCCGGTTGCTGTCGCAAAGAAGCAATTAGTTCAGGAATTTGTTTGTACAACAGCCATGACAAGGCTAACACAGGCACACTGAATTCTCTGTTGATTACAAACAGTCGCGTCCAGAAAGCATAGACTGCGATGCCGTAGCCTTGGAGCGTTTTTCGCAATTCTTCCCAAGTGCGCCGATGGCGGTGCCAGCTCAATGCTCTCGGCTCGTAGACGATGCGGTAGCCCGCGCGCAAAATGCGGGCAAAAAGTTCACTGTCTTCGCCACCCACCGTGGGTGTCCCCGCCCCCAAAGCTTCGTCAAACAGGCCAATGTAGTCGATCGAACTTTTCCGCAAAGCCATACTCGCCGAAACTCCCACAAGATGCACAATCAGAGGATTGGACTGCGCCCCGTCAAAAACTCGGCGCTCAAATCCGCGCCCGTGGGGGCTGTAGCGCTCGAACCATTCTTGCGCTTCGGTTTCCAGTTCCAAGGGCATCACCAGCCCTGTGACGCACATAACTCGCGGATCGCTAAAATTTCCCAAGAGCGATCGCAGCCAGTTCGGATCGGGGGCCGCATCATCATCTGTAAAGGCTACGAATTCATGTTTAGCTTCGCGTAAAGCTCTGTTACGGGCAGCGCTGGAGCCTGGTACGTCTTCGCGCACATAGCGGACTTGTGGGTAATTTTTGACCAGTTCCTTGGTAGCGTCCGTGGCGGGACAATTGTCAATTACTAAGTATTCCTGACCCTCGTCGGGGAGCCGCATAAACGCTTCTAGACATCGCCGCAAATCTTCCGGGCGATCGCGCGTGCAAACCGCTACTGTGGCGATCGGCATTGCCTGCACAGGCCCGCGTTCGTCCCATTCTAGAGTGTCGTAGAGCCAATTTTTCCACAAGTTGTCCCCCGCAGCCTTCATCAGTGTTTCCCGTAATTCGTCACCGCCAAGGCGGCCTCCGACTACGGGCAAAAGAGCTTGGCCGATCGGTTTTCCGTGCAGTCGAATTAAAACCAAGGCTTTGCTGTAACGCTCTTCAACCGTAATTTCTGGCGGCAGTTGGGAGATTTCCAGATCGAGAATAGCTGTTGCCATTTTAGATTTTTGATTTTATATTTTAGATTGGGAAAAAATCCTAGATATTCCGTATATTACCGGATGTGTTTTAGCAGAAATTGTTTTAGGAAATAGCAACTTCTCAATGCCCTACTTGCCGATCGCCGCTCGCGAATCAAACATAAAGCCTCATTGTTTTTATTGCTTTTATTTATTTTTACTTTCAATTACCCGGTGATGTCAAGTTTTTTCCCAACACAACTTTTACCACCGGCAACGATCCCTCGTCGAGGGTTGTGTCAATTGCAGGTGTTATTGGCAGCAGAGCGCCACCAAGCCTCGCCATTAATACCGAATCTAAAAACCAGATTTTTTGATAAAACCGGGTTTGTGCGATCGCCCCTCATTTCAGCTTGAATTGCGATCGGATACTATTCAAGGGCAATATACCAAACACTTAAACACTCTCCACGTTCAAACTTTCGCGGTTTAACCGCCTACGGATTAGCTGAAAAGAACTCCAAAACTCCACCCTAAATAAGACCCAGCAATGATAAAAAAACAGGAGATTACAGGCTGGTTGGAGACTGATCGAGCTGAGATTACTTCTGGCAAGCTAGTGGTATTTTTATAAAATGAATATCATCTATAGCAATCCTCGCATCATTTGTGAATTTCTTACTCCCTCCCTGCGGGTTCGGGGAGGGCTGGGGTGGGGTAAAAAATTTACGACTCCTGCAAGGATTGCTATATTGTCCGGGGATTGATATAGCTATGTTTGGGGTAAAACAAAAGAACGCATCGTTTTGTCCCCTAGTCAATGAGCGGAGTAAAAAAACCTATTATCGGGCAGCCAGTCGATTTTCGATTTTCGATTTACTTCACAGATGAATCTGGAGCTTGAACAAGAGTCTAAAACTTTGGGCTGCTGGCGATTCCTGTCGGAAACTTGTATCCGTTTTTGGGCGGGGTCAAAAAGCCATTTAAACTCTCTCCTCGATAGCCAGAAGGTTTGCTTAGAAGAATGTATCAAACTTTTACAAAGAAACCGAGCAAACTCATAAAGTCTCTCTCTGGCCTGACAAAAGCAGTTAGCTAGCACGATGCTCGTTCTCCGTTTTTCAGATTGGACTCTACACGGCCCTCAAAACCCTAAAAATGAAGAATTGTAAAGTTTTATCAAGAGATTGGGACATCTGAATTAAAATCTTCTCATAAAAAAGACTAGCTTTTAGCAGGCGCAAATTGTGGAAAAAAGTTTAAAACTCAGAATATGAGATTGAGTTCGGTACTCTTACATGGTGCAATAAAATGTAACTTTTGATGCCAGAACCAGTAGCCTGAACTTTGTCGAAGGCCGAATGCCCATCAGGCAAATGCCTTCGGAAAATCGCCTTCTTGGCGCTGCATCAAATCTTAAGTGCAATTACTTTCCTTGCACGAGAGCCGGAGCCTTCGAGCAAACATTTAGCTCCAGGGCTTACCCACCAAAACTTGGATAAACCGGGTTTTTTTACCGGGAGCGAGGGCGGCAACAAAGTGTTTTCGTTCATCAAACCCGGTTTCAGCGTCCGAGACTCAACATCGATCGAATGAATGCAGTCGCAACCGATGTTTAAAAGTGGCGATACTGCAAGTTGCGTGCAAAGCAGGGAGCTAACCGCAGTGATGGATCTCGATTGTTTACCTTACGGCGCAGGCCACGCCCAAGAAGGGGTCTGTCTCCTAGTCCGAATGGGGCCGCACCGCATTTTACTCGACTGCGGTGTAGACGATATTGCACCGCTATCAGCGACCTTAAATCGATCGCTGCCAGCCGATTTTGTGGTGTGTACCCACGCCCACTCCGATCATGCCAGAGGTTTGCTAGCACTCCATCAATCTTTCCCCCACTTGCCAATTTACGCCAGCGAAGTGACAGCGCGACTGCTACCGCTCAACTGGCCAGAACTGGCTCAACAGCCAGAGTCCCGGTTCTGTCAGGGACTGCCCTGGCAGTCGCCGCTCGAAGTGCGCCCCGGACTGAGCGTACAGTTGTTCCCGTCGGGCCATTTGCCCGGAGCGGCGACTGTGCTGCTGACTTATGCCGCCCCGCACCGCACCTACACAGTGGTTTACACCGGCGACTTTTTCCTGTCCAATTCTCGTTTGGTGGAAGGTTTGCCCCTGGGAGAACTCAGGGGCATGAAGCCGGATGTGTTAATTTTGGAAGGCAGTTACGGCACGGCGCGCCACCCTCACCGCCGACAACTAGAAAATCAGTTAGCCGATCGCATCCACCGCGCCATCGCCGACGGTTACTCGGTACTGCTGCCCGCGCCGGCCCTTGGTTTGGGCCAAGAAATGCTGATGCTGCTCCGCAGTCACCACTACTTTACTGGCCGCGACTTGGATATTTGGGTGGACGGCACTGTCGCCGACGGGTGCGACGCTTATCTGGAACTGTTACCCCAATTTCCCACCGCCGTCCAAAATTTTGCTCTGCACCAACCTTTATTTTGGGACGAAAGGGTAAAACCCCGCGTCCGCCGGCTGTCTGCCGAACAGCGCCCCGGATTAGGAGCCACGCCCTGTATTGTAATTACAGACAAGTTAGCTGATTTGGCTTTGTATGTTGCCGATGGCACAAATCCTTGGATTTTGCTCGCCCCTCAAAAACCCGGATATCCCGTCACCGACTGGCTGGGCAACAGGCCCCAATTTGGAGTCACAAGTGTCGAAACTTATCTGCTAGCCGAACACTGCGACGGGCCGGGGACTACCCAACTCATCCACAATTTGCGTCCCCAGCACGTAATTTTACTCCACGGTTCCCCTGCATATTTGGCTGACTTGGCTAACTTGGACGAGCTGCGAAACCGCTACCAGTTGCACACTCCGGCGGCCGGAACACTTGTCGAATTGCCGATCGGGGAAATGTTTTTGCAGCCCGCTATCCCAGAAACTAACTATGAGGGAGAACTCAGCGAATTGGGGACAGAGGTAGCAATTAGCTTGCCGAGTCCGATTACAGCCGATCCTCGGTGGGCCAATTTTGCCGATACCGGTTTGGTAGAAGCGCGCTGGCAAGGCGAAGAACTGGTACTGCGGGGCATCTCCCAGCGGGAACTCCTTTTTCAAGGCAGCGCCGTTCAGGCCAACCTCGAATGCTGCGGCAATTGCCAGCACTACCGCAGCCAGCGCTGTTGGAACCAGTCCAGTGCTTTGTTTGGCTTTAAAGTTACCCCCGACGGTTTCTGTCCGGTGTTTAAAGCGATACCGGAGTCCGAACTTTTCCTAGAAGATGGGGAAACAGACGGGGAATAAGCTGTCGGGCACCTCGAAACCAGCCTGCAGGCACAAAAAACAAAAAAACATTCCTAGACGCACCCAGACAAAAAACCCCGTTTCAGGAGGGGTAAGCTGTCGCGTATTGAATTTTTAACTACCAGCCGGGAAGTCCCTCGGTATATTTAAAGGGGATTAATCTGAGCGCTGCGCGAAGTACCCCGTTGGGAATTACGCCCGCGTGATGAAAGGCTCGTCGGGTGTAGGTACCCAAAGCGACAATTATTTCTGTATATCCCTTGATAATCTGGAAATACTCTGATACTATATTGGCAAGTGGGGGTGGAACTACCTCACTATAAAAAGCATGAGAAAAAAAAGGAAAAAGAAGCCTGCAGTCTAACTGTACTCAGTTGACCGTCAGGTTTGTTCACGGCAAGATTAGCTTCACCAGCACAGAACCGATCGACCCCAGAAGACTCATAAAGTCGCCGCGGCTGGAAGTGCGGGGTTCCGTAGGCTTTTGGCGTGCCACAATGGCTTCGCCTAACTGCTTTGACAACTCCTGACCTTGGGGATTTCCTTGCTCTGCAAAGAGTTTGTTTGCTATTGCAGCGTCTTGAGTCGCGCCGCCGAAGTCTCCCAAGTCAGCGCGAGACATACTGCGCGCAAAATAAACGGCTGCTAAATCCGATTTCAGATTCAGGGCTTGATTGTAATAATCAATGGCGTTTCTGTAGTTTCCTGCTTGAGCTTCCAGCACTCCCAACCGGTAGAAGTCTTCAGCGGTGCCGATATTGGTTGGCATTCCTCTAACTCCGAGCAGTTGCGCGTTAGTTAAATTCGCGTTGAGCAAATTGGCGTCGCTGAGATAGGCACTTCTCAAGTCAGCACCGCTGAGGTTGGCACCGGTGAGGTTCGCCCCGGTCAGGTTGACGCCAAACAGGCTGGTGCCGCTGAGGTTGGCACCGCTGAGGTCAGCCCCGGTGAGGTTGGCTCGGCTGAGGTTAGCCAACCTCAAGTCAGCACCTTTGAGATTGGCTCCGGTTAGGTTGGCTAAAACCAAGCCAGCACTGCTGAGGTCGCAGTTGGGGCACTGTCGGGTGGCTAGTAATTGTTGCGTGTGTTGGATGTTCTCGGCGGCGGCAGGAGCGATCGGGGCGATCGCGCTCAGCAGCGTTGCAGCAGCGAGGATTCTGAGTTTCATTTTAACCGTCCCAAATCCAAAATATTAAATCTAAAATAGCTTTTATCGAAGCAATTGAAAATCACCATAACACAAGTTCACCCAACAAATCTTTTGACTTGCCCTATGTAGGAGTTCTGTGCGCCATCAGCTCCCTACATTGAAGTTCTCGGCCTTACCTGAGTGTCAATCGATTTTAGATTTTAGATTTTAGATTTTAGAATTGAATCATTGACTTGCGCGAGATAAATACGTTCGGCAAGTTTCATGGGATACAGGTTTTTTATTTCTGGACGGATGAATCACGTGGCGGGTATCATGGATGCTTGATTGTCAAATAAAGATTTCGTTGCCCATAAATTAGGGTAATGAAAAGCTCATTACCCTTTAGCCGCTGTTCTCGGCAACCATAAAAATTAACAAATAAATTAGTCGTGAATCGTGCCGTCGGGCATCGTTGTACCCTTAAGATATACTCCGCTCAGGTTGACTTTTGTGAGGTTTGCTCCCAACAGGTTGGCTCCGCTTAAGTCTGACGCACTTAAAATCGCTTCAGTCAAGTCTGCCCTAATTAGACTCGCTCCCATTAAGTCGGCTCCGCTAAGGTCTACTTTACTCAAGTTTGCCCCAATTAAATCGCATTCTGTGAGTACCGCCCTACGCAAGTTTACTCCGTAAAAATTTACTCCGTGCAAGTCTGCACGGCTGAGTGTTGCCCGAGATATGTTGGCTCCAATTAAAGTTGCTTGGATCAGGGAAGCTCCGCTCAAGTCTGCTTTGCTGAGATTTGCTCCCATCAACTCAGCTCGATGCAGGTTAGCTTCAACTAACAGTGCTTCTGTGAGGTCGGCTCCACCTAAGTCTGCTCTGCTCAAATCAATCTTGCACAAATTGGCTTTGCCAAAGTTGACTCTATTGAGTTTGGCTTTGCTGAGATTGGCTCCAATCAGGTCGGCTTCATACAGATTGGCTCCAATCAATTCTGCTTCGTAGAGGTAGACCTCGTGCAGGTAGACCCCGCTAAAATTTCTTTCTCCTATGGCATATAGCTTGAGCAGTTCGTCAACGTTCATTGTGGCTTCTCTACACCTTTTAAATGAAGAATACTGTCAGCAAGCTGGTTGCACCGGATGTTCTGCAGTTTTAGATTCTGAAATATTCACACCCAGCCTGAAACTTCCCTCAATCTGCAAGGTTTGAGTATAAATTAGATGGTTTGGTGAGGGTGAAGGACAAAGCTGCATTCTCTTTTTCCTTTGATTGACAATTAATATTTAAAAATTTTAACAACAAGTTCGATCGCACTTCCTAACTAAATCCCAAAGATTCTACGTGGAAACTCCGATCGAACCCATAACTTTTTATGGGTAGTTGAGCTTACTGAGTAGCAATGTGACCAGGATCACAAAAAAATGCTAGTAGGATCACATAGGAACTCCGCTTTCGATCACAGCAGGCGGGCAAAAATAGCCGATACTTATACTGTAATGCTGAGAAATTGACAATACCACCCTCGTCGTGTTTTACTCAATTGGCGATAAAGCCAGTAGTTTCACGGATACTTGCCCGCTTGCTGTGAAAGTCGGTTGCAACGTCACTCGGCGCTAGCCGCTCCGGGTAATGAGAGTGTTGATGTATCAATATTTCTCGCACAGCGAAAGCCAGAAATGCACTTCGGGGACGAGGGGAATGTCTGTATAAAAATGCGATCGCTGGTGTACAGACATTCGCCTGTTTGCTAGCACCTAATGACTAAAAATCGCCCATACGTTCGCAAAAATTACCAAGAGATACCAGGAAAACCATGATAGATGTTTAACAAGAAGAGAATAAATGGTATTCCTTAAGAGTCACCTATTGCCGCTAATCTTAGAGTCGATCGGTTAACGGCTATCAGTATTAGCAATGACGCTTGTCCATCAAATACAAAACTGACCCAGAAACCGGGTTTTTTACCAAAAAAAATCGTTGCAACCTTGCTCCAGGTTAAAATAACCCGGTTTCTGAGGGTCTGAGTGCCTCCAGGAAGGAAAAAGTTTAATGAGAACGATCGCTTTTGTATTGCTTCAGGGCAAACAAAAGGTCAGCATTTAGGATGGGAGCAGCTTTTGCTCCATTGTCAAACAAAGGTATTGTAGAACGCGAATCGTGAGGGAATTAATATGGCTGGAGTATGTAAACTTAGCATCACAGAGACAAGTGAAGAACTAAAAAACCTGTTAACTGAACAAAAAACGGCAAGTGGCTTTCAAAAAATTCAAGCACTTTACCTGTTCAAAATTTGTCATGTTAAGACAGTTAAAGAATTGGCAATGACGATCGGGGTAAATCGAATTACAGTGCAGCGGTGGCTGAGAAAGTACCGATCTGACGGACTCGAAGGACTCCTCGAAACAAAGCACAGCGGCGGCCGCAAGCCGGCCATCCCTCCTCTGGCCCGCGCTAGTTTGGCAATGCGCCTCAGCGACCCCCAGGAAGGCTTTAAAAGCTATGGAGAGATTCAAGAGTGGTTGCAGCAGGAATACAGCATTGAAGCTTCCTATAAAGCGGTTTACGCAACAGTCAGATACCACCTAAAAGCCAAGCTGACCAAAGTCTAGACAGTTCATACCACGTCGGATTAAGCACCGATTATCTAATTGTTTGCCGTCAGCTTGTGAAGATTTTGAGGAGTTGCGTCGTCACGACAAACCTGACTAATTGTTTTTTTACAAAACTCGCTCTCATAAACTGCGGAGCATATAAATTGTATGTTGTGGCAATGGGGTGAAGGGGAGAAGATTTGATGCTTTTCCCCTGTTTGTGAAAAATGCTTAAAAAATTGGTTAGACAGCATAACTTGCAAGTTTTGTCTAATTTGCAGCTTTGGTGATAGAAATGTGAAAATAGGCAGCGGCTAAGGCAAAAACCGATCCAAAGCCGCTTTCAACTCTTCGATTTCCGTATCAATATTACCTTCTTTAGCGGCTCTGGCAATGCACTCAGTTAAGTGTTCGTCAAGAATGATTCTCGCTACGCGATCGAGCGCGCCTCGAACTGCAGCAACTTGCACGAGAACTTCGGGACAGGGACGGTTTTCTTGCACCATTGTTTTAATGCCGCGGACGTGTCCCTCAATCCGAGACAAGCGATTTACCAGCCGCCGCCTCGATTCTTCATCGTGATGGTGAGGGTGGGCTGATTCAGCATCGTGATGGTGGTGGGAATTTGAGGGCAAGGATTTGTCAGTAGAAGTATCAGATAGAATCATCGGGGTTATACCATTTTAGATTTTAGATTTTAGATTTTAGATTGGGAATGAGTGATTTGGTAATGGTTGGGCCCAGGGGCCTAGAGTTGCATTCTTTTTTTGAAACTGGTATTACGAGGGAAATTTAAAAGTTAGAATTCAGAATATGTTGAGTTGGTGCGGGCTAGTGACTCATGTATTGTAACTGTAAAAATATATTTAGGACCTTCATAGTGGCAGATTATTGAGTCCGCACGATCGCACACCCTTACCAGACTAACCCAGACTAACCAAGATTGACGCTATGCGACTATTTAAGTTTTTTCGCCCCGCACCTCGAACCGGTGCTCGTTGGTTCGCCCTAATTTTAGGAATGACGATCGCCCTGAGTGCTTCAGTCATCAATGCTGCACCCGCTGTCGCCGCTGACGGCCAAAATCCGCCCAACTTACAGTTACAGAGTTCCCCAGCCACCGCCGCGAATCCGCAACTGTTAGCGCTGCGGAGCCCGGAACTCCCGGCGGATACCGGCAGTTTTGTAACGGCGGCAGTCGATCGAGTCGGGCCGGCCGTTGTCCGCATTGATACCGAGCGCACCGTCAGTCGCAACCTCGACCCCTTAATGGAAGACCCCTTCTTCCGCAGATTTTTGGGAGAAGATTTACGCAGCCTGACCCCCAGACAAGAACGGTTGCGCGGTCAAGGTTCCGGCTTCATCATTGACAAAAGCGGGATTGTTTTAACCAACGCTCACGTAGTTGACAAAGCCGATCGAGTGACAGTCACCTTAAACGACGGCAGAACATTTCCAGGAGAAGTGCAAGGTACTGACGAAGTAACAGATTTGGCTGTTGTCAAAATTAATACCAAGCAATTAAACCTGCCGACGGCCACCTTGGGAGATTCCGACGCGGTAAAAGTGGGAGATTGGGCGATCGCCGTGGGGAACCCCCTGGGATTTGACAATACCGTCACCTTGGGCATTATCAGCACCCTCAAACGATCCAGTGCAGCCGTCGGCATTCCCGACAAGCGGCTCGATTTCATTCAAACCGACGCCGCCATCAATCCCGGCAATTCCGGCGGCCCGCTGTTAAACAGCAGAGGAGAAGTGATTGGCATCAACACGGCGATTCGAGCTGATGCAATGGGTATTGGGTTTGCGATTCCGATCGACAAAGCCAAGGCCATCTACGCGCAGTTAGCCAAGGGAGAACAAGTCAGCCATCCGTTTTTAGGGATTCAGATGATTGCTTTGACTCCTGAAATGGCCAGAGAGAATAATTCTGACCCCAATGCTCCTTTAATTGTGCCGGAAGTGAAAGGGGTGTTAGTGATGCGAGTTGTGCCAAATACGCCTGCTGAGGAAGCAGGGATTCGCAAGGGGGATGTCATCGTTCAAATTGACGGCGAGGGAGTGACTGAACCCGAACAGTTGCAAAATTTGGTGGAAAACAGCCAAATCGGTCAAATTCTAAAACTGAAGGTGCGCCGCGGTGCCCAGATTAAAGAAGTTCCCGTTCAAACTGCTCAACTGAGAGATTTTTAACTAGAAGGGGAAGGGGGGAAATCGTTAAAACCCCCTCCTCGACTCGATCGCGTGCTGGGCATAAAATTTATTCACAAATGAAATAGGATTGCTATCATAAATGATTTAAATTAACTCAAATATGACCTAATATTGCGTCTACTTTTAACTCAAATCCTGATGCAAAAGGCGATCGCCCTTCAGTCTAGATATCGCACGAGAACCGCTTCAGCTCAAATCCGCGCTTCATCGGAATTACCCAGTTGAGTCAAGTGGCAATCATATGTATCTTCGATATATCAGCGCAATTTTGAGTTTATCGACTCACAGTTAACTTTCCAGTGTCAACAATAAAAACTCTTGAGTGACTTAAATACGGATGGCTTTCTAAGGATCGCGAATTAAATAACTTACAATTTTAATTGTTATTGTGGGATGGGCGTCCCGCCCGTCCAAAAAGGACGGGCGGGACGCCCATCCCACAGACTTGTGGAAGTTATTTAATTCTCATTCCTAACTATTTAATTTACCCACTAAAAGACCCAATCATTGCGATAACGCTGGCAACTATGCAGAGTTATAGTATCATTGGTAACAGTTGTGTAATTCATCAGGAAGTAAAATAAGTGCGTTAAAATAAACATTACAGGGTAGCGCGGGTGTTGCGCTCATCACATCTCTCTTAGTATATATTCTAGGCTAAGCCAGCCCCTACAAAAGCTTACAAAATATTATTGTTTTTTGGCGATCGCCTACTTATATTAGCCATAATTAATAGACATAAAATAAAAAATTAGGGAGAATTTAGTATGACCTCTATAGAGCTTGAAAAAAAAGCCATGACTGAAGAAGAGGAGGCAAAGTTATGGGAAGTGTTCAAAGTATTGGACGCGGACGGGAGCGGTGCTATTTCATCAGAAGAACTGGGTCAAGTGATGCGATCGCTAGGCCAGAGTCCTAACGAAACCGAGCTGCGCGACACGATCGAGGAAGTGGACTTAGACAACTCTGGCAGTATCGATTTTGAGGAATTCAAAAGGCTGATGGTGTCCCAGCAAGGCGATCGCCAGAGTCGTCTCAAAATGGCATTTAGTGTATTGGATGAGGATGGTAGCGGTCAAATCACTAAAAACGAGATGCAGGATGTGATGAGCGAGTTTGGGCTGACAGAGCCAGAGCTCGATGAGATCATCGAAGAGGCAGACCGTGACGGCAATGCCTTAATTGACTTTGAGGAATTCTGCACACTGGTACCCGGTGAGTCAGAGATCGCAACAGGAGATCGAGACTTGCCGATTCCGGTTGTCAGTACACAAACCACCGAGATTTCAGATAGTACAGCCGCTGCGCTCGAAAGTATAGCAACTGCTGTCAACGAGGCAGCTTCTGCCACTATTGAACCTAATCTAGAAGATATACAAGAACCACCCACCGATGGCAATCGAGAAATAGCGCGGCTAAAAGAACTACTAGCCCAACACCCGCAAGCCCAGAAGAAGCGCGGTACGTCTCGCTTGGAGATGCAGATTGGTTTGTTTCGTCTGATCCAGGGAGCAGCCTACCGCAGCTTCCGCGAGAGTTTCTGTGCCAACCACGAGACTCACCTGTGCGTGAGAGACTTGCCATACAAAATTGCTGATTTTGTGCGATTTGTCAGGAGTGCGATCGGGCTTTATAAAGGATTGGGTGTAGTAGAGCCGGCGTGCCACCCTCTACTGGATGCAGTAGTTAAATCGGTGGAAGATGAATATGCCCGACTAGAGGATCGGATCAAGAACTGGAAAACCATAGAAAAAACTCCAGAAATGTTGGCCGAAGAACAAGCTATGTTGCAGGCGCGGGATAAGTCTGCCACCGCCAAGGAGAAGTTTGGGGCGGCAGTCGAGTTGGCAATGACCATCAAAAAGGATAGTCTCAACTTGCGTGACATTGCCGAGGGTGTGCTTGCCATCAACGAACTCAACCGACTGCGAAACCTGGAGCTGAGTGAGAGCATGGCAGCGCCACCAGCCAAATCCGAGGGAGATCCCAAAGAGTACCTGAAGAAGTGGAACCGCGTCATCCTCTCGGAGGCATCAGAGGAAATAGATGGTGCGATGATGCCACTAGCATATTGGTATGAAGACTTTATGCCGAAGTTGCTGGCTGCCTTCAGCGTCATTACCGAAGCAGACATTCCCTTCAACACGGTGCCTGATGAAGCAGCTTTAAACCAGTGGTACGAAGCGACTAAAACGTCAGGGGAATTTGGGCGCTATGGGGCGGATGTTGCAGAAGGCTTTCCCAAATGCGCTCCAAAACAGAAGCTGATGCTTCAACAGGCATGGCGCTTGACGCACCACTACCTCAATGGGATACAGAAACGGCGCGAACGCTTAGAGTCTGGGCGCGAGTCTGGCGAACTCTCGCAATATGTGGCGTTCATCGATGTGTATATCGATCGCACTGAAGTAAAGAATTCACAAATGCGGGTCAGCTTCCCTTACTATATTGGCCCTGCGGTGTGGCGTTTCTTGCACACTACGGCTGAGATAGTCTCTACCAAGACTCCCGAACAGCAAAAAACTCTGGTGGCCATCTTCAAACACTTCTTCAACCTGTTTGCCAGTATGTATCCCTGCCCCTACTGCCGCCACCACCTCAACGCCTACGTCGTGCAGAATAAGGAGGTGGAAATTTACCCTGTGGAGTACCTCGTGCTTGGGCGCGACCCGCGTCTGAATAGCTTTGAGGTATCAATGGAGGCAAAGCTGTCCACCGTAGTAGATGGCCCTTCTCTGCGCTTATTCTTCTGGAAGTTGCACAACACTGTCTCCTCATCAATTGCGCGATCGGAAGAGTGGTATCAAAAGGATGAGGAAGCATTCTACACTACCCGTTATTGGCCCAGCATTGACTCTGAGCTAGCACAAGCCAAAGCCCTCAAACAAATCAGCATTGCCACCGATCGGATCTACCGCCTCTACACTATACTCAAGCCCGCAGCACGGCTGACAGGGGTGAGAGCAATATTGCATAAGCTGTTGGATAAGAAGGATGAGGAAGGAATCAAGGAGGTATGCTTAGTTGCTCAAGATTACATCCAGGAGTTGGACGAGGCGATCGTCACCGGACAATTCCTACAAGAGACATACTACTTTGACCCAGGCCTTGTGGATGAACCTCCTGTATTCACTCCTGAAGAAGAGGAGTTTGCTCGCAGCGGTGTGTTCGTTGAGGCTATTTGAATATGAGTCAGTAAAAAGTTAAGTTTTTAAGCTTAACTCACATCTTGCACCATTCTCTATTACTTGTTTAGGAACAGGCTTTTCGGCCTGTTCCACAAGAAGACTCATTCTTTGTGGAACGGGCCGGAGAGCCCGCAAGATGCCTGTTCCACGAGAAAACTCATTCTTTGTGGAACGGGCCGGAGAGCCGTTCTGGACAATGGTGCAAGATATCAGTTAACTTTTTACGCCTTCAAATATATAGATAGCCATACTCCAGGAGTTCGGTACGGGAAAAACCGCGATCGTGTTATGGCAAACGCTTTCGTCGGTTATGGCATAAACTGAGAATAGTCTCTTTTGTTGCGGAGCGATCGTCTTCTGCAAGCTTCGCTAACGCACGACTTATGCTTCTTGCCTATCCCAAAATTCCCGATAGTAAAAATTGCCCTCACGAACAATGTGTAGCTTTTGAGAAGTACGATGGCACTAATTTGCATTGGGTTTGGGAAGTTGAACTTGGTTGGTATGCTTTTGGTACGCGCCGCAGTAGATTTGATTTGGATGAGATGGGAATTGCAGCATTTAATGCTGCACATCCAGGTTTAGAAGAAGCACCGGAAATATTTAAAAGAGACTTTGCTAGTCCCTTAGAGTCTATATTTCGAGAGAACGAACAGTATCACTGCCCTGAAATTACTGTGTTTAGGAACGCGAATTAAATAACTTACAATTTTAATTGTTATTGTGGGATGGGCGTCCCGCCCGTCCAAAAAGGACGGGCGGGACGCCCATCCCACTTTCAAGAGTGGAAGTTATTTAATTCTCATTCCTTACAGAGTTTTTTGGTGCTAACTCGTTTGCGGGAAAGCACAAAAAGGACGATCGCAAACAATTGGTGCTTTTTGATGTGGAAACTGAGGGCGGTATGGTTGTTCCCGATCGGTTTATTCAGGATTTTGGTAAATTAAATATTGCGCGAGTGATCGATGGCGGCAAACTGACGGGCAAGTTTATGGATGATGTTCGCAAGGAGAAATACGGTGTGGATGAAGGTGTTGTGTGCAAGGGAGGCCGCAATGCTAATAATCTGTGGATGGTGAAGATTAAGACTGATGCGTATATGCAGAGATTACGGGAAGCTTTTAAGGATGATTGGGAAAATTACTGGGAGTAATATCAAACTGATAGGTCAACTGTCACAAGCCAAAGTGGGAGATATCGGCAACCCCCTGGGATTTGACAATACCGTTGCGTAACTCATCAGGAATTAAAGTATATTGGTCATAATCAATAGACAGACAATAAAAAAATCGGGGAGGATTTAGTTATGACATCTGTGGATCTTCAAAAAAAAGCCATGACTGAAGAAGATGTGGCAAAGTTATGGGAAGCTTTTAAAGTATTTGACGCGGACGGGAGCGGTGCTATCTCATCAGAAGAACTGGGTCAAGTGATGCGATCGCTCGGCCAGAGTCCTAACGAAACCGAGTTGCGCGACATGATCAAGGAAGTGGACGTAGACTTGTCGGGCAGTATCGATTTTGATGAATTCAAAATGCTGATGGTGTCCCAGCAGGGCGATCGCCAGAGTCGTCTCAAAATGGCATTTAGTGTATTTGATGAAAACGGTAGCGGTCAAATCACCAGAGACGAGCTGCACGGCGTGATGAGCCAGTTTGGGCTGACAGAGCAAGAGCTCGATGAGATCATCAAAGAGGTAGACCATGACGGCGATGCCTCAATTGACTTTAAGGAATTCTGCAAACTGGTACCCGATGAGTCAGAGCTCACAACCGGATATCAAGACTCGCCGGTTCCGGTTGTCAGCACACAGACAACCGAGATTTCAGATAGTACAGCCGCTGCGATCGCAACTACAGCAACTGCTATCAATGAGGCAGCTTCTGCGACTATTGAACCTAATCTACAAGAAGCACCTACCGACAGCAATCCAGAAATAGCGCGGCTAAAAGAACTACTCGCCCAACACCCACAAGCTGATAAGAAGCGCGGTACCTCCCGCTTGCAGATGCAGATTGGTTTGTTTCGTCTGATCCAGGGAGCAGCCTACCGCAGTTTCCGCGAGAGTTTTTCCGCAAACCACGAGACTCACCTGCGCGTGAGAAACTTGCCCTACAGAATCGTTGATTTTGTGCAATTTGTCAGATGTGCGATCGGGCTTTATAAAGGATTGGGTGTAGTAGAGTCGGCGTGCAACCCTCTACTAGATGCAGTAGTTAAATCGCTCGAAGATGAATATGCCAGACTGCAAGATCGCATCAAAAACTGGAAGACTATAGAAAAAACTCCAGAAATGTTGGCCGAACAAAAAGCCATGTTGGAGGCGCGAGGTAAATCTGCAACTGCCAAGGAAAAGTTTGCCGCGGGAGTCGAGTTTGCCATCACCATCAAGAAGAAAAGTCTCAACTTGCGTGACATCGCCGAGGGTGTGCTTGCCATCAACGAACTCAACCGACTGCGAAAAATGGAACTGAGTGAGGAAATGGCACCGCCACCAGCCAAATCTGAAGGAGATCCAAAAGAGTACCTGAAGAAGTGGAACCGCGTCATCCTCTCGGATGCCTCAGAGGAAATCGATGGTGCGATGATGCCAGTAGCATATTGGTATGAGGACTTTATGCCGAAGCTGCTAGCAGCCTTCAGCGTCAGCACAGCAGCAGACATCCCCTTGAACACGATGCCTGACGAAGCGGCTTTAAACCAGTGGTACGAAGCAACTAAAACGTCAGGGGAATTTGGGCGTTATGGGGCGGATGTTGTAGAAAACTTTCCCAAATGCGCTCCAAAACAGAAGTTGATGCTTCAACAGGCATGGCGCTTGACGCACAACTACCTGAATGGGGTACAGAAACGGCGCGAACGCTTGGAGTTTGGGCGCGAGTCTGGCGAACTCTCGCAATATGTATCGTTCATCGACGTGTATATCGATCGCAGTGAAATAAAGAATTCACAAATGCGCGTCAGCTTCCCGTATTATATTGGCCCTGCGGTGTGGCGTTTCTTCCACACTACGGCTGAAATCGTCTCTACCAAGACCCCCCAACAGCAAAAAACTCTGGTGGCAATCTTCAAGGACTTCTTCAAGCTGTTTGCCACTATGTATCCCTGCCCCTACTGCCGCCACCACCTCAACGCCTACGTCGTGCAGAATAAAGAGGTGGAAATGTACCCTGTAGAGTACCTTGTACTTGGGCGCGACCCGCGTCTGAATAACTTTGAGGTATCAATGGAGGCCAAGTTATCGACCGTGGTGGATGGCGCTTCCCTGCGCTTATTCTTCTGGAAGCTGCACAATACTGTCTCTTCGTCAATTGCGCGATCGGAGGAGTGGTATCACAAGGATGAGAAAGCATTCTACACCACTCGTTATTGGCCCAGCATTGACTCTGAGCTAGCACGAGCCAAGGCCCTCAAACACATTAGCATTGCCACCGATCGGATGTACCGCCTCTACGGTATGCTCAAGCCCGCGGCACGACTGACAGGGGTGAGAGCAACTTTGCAAAAGCTGTTGGATAAGAGGGATGAGGAAGGCATCAAGGAGGCTTGCTTAGTTGCCCAAGATTATATCAAGGAGTTGGAGGAGGCGATCGTCACCGGACAATTCCTACAAGACACATATTACTTTGACCCTGACCTTGTGGATCAAGCTCCTGTCTTTAGTCCTGAAGAAGAGGAGTTTGCTCGCAGCGGTGTTTTCGTAGAAGTGGCTTAGATATAAGTCTGTAAAAAGTTAAGTTTTTAAGCTTAACTTTTTACAGATTATAAAAAATTAGACAAATTAGGTGATTAACACTCTGAGTAGATTTATAGCAGAAGGAACAAGGAAGAAGTCGATGTAAAAATACAATTCCAGGCA
Organism: Microcoleus sp. T3_D1; assembly: GCF_036700405.1. Taxonomy (NCBI): domain Bacteria; kingdom Bacillati; phylum Cyanobacteriota; class Cyanophyceae; order Oscillatoriales; family Microcoleaceae; genus Microcoleus; species Microcoleus sp. T3_D1. Next base: position 27,852 of record NZ_JAUBOV010000010.1, on the reverse strand, counting down.
ATTGTGTGAGCGCTCTAGAACGTCCTTACCGTCTTGGATGTTGCTAGGGAGGTGGCAATGCTAATAATCGGTGGATGGTGAAGATTAAAACTTATGCGTATATGCAGAGATTGCGGCAAGCTTTAAAGCGTGTGAGGGCATCCAGAAAAGTTTGGCTAAAACCTTGGGTAGGGGCGATCGCGTTTTCGTAGAAAATGAGGATGGGGTATTTTTCCCACTCTAGGAGTTGCGAGGAGTTGCGAGTAGATTTGGAGTTCCGCGAGGGTGCGGGGCGATGCCCTCTGTGGATTTGGCACACTGGTGTTTGTTGACGAGTTGCAGGTAGATGTCGGCGGCGGGGCGATCGAGTTTATCGAATTTGCTGCGATGATGCAGAGGATTTGGAGGGTTTAGTCGAATCTTTGGGGGAGTGGTAAGATGGAAAAATGAATTCAAGGTTGTTTTATGTCAAATCCTGAATTGGCTAAACAGCGGCAGTTATCCCGCGATCAGAATTTTCAAATGAAAGCTGTGATGACTTATGATGAGATAGCTGGCTTATGCCAGCAGCTTGGATACAGGGACAAGTTGCGTTTGGCGCAACTGCTGATACAGCTAGCCAGAAAAGAAGAGGAAACTCAAAACGCCCAACACCCAATTGAAGAGAACCGGAAAGACTTCTCGACACCTCTAAATAGTTCGGAAGTAGTTGAATATGTTTTTGAAAGGCTCATAAAATTAAAGCCCACCAAAATAAGCTCACTTAAGAATTCAATCGCCGCCATGTTTCAATTTCAAGGCGGAATTTCTGAGTCAGAACAAGAAAAAATAATATCTCAACTCCAAAAGTTAAAATATATACACATTGATGCCAACAATCGAGTCACATTTTTATAGTTTAAACCGCAAATATGAGGACAAATATACTCATGGTCGCCACAATGTTCACCGAATAAAAACTCAAAATTCCCGTTTTCTATCCCGCTTACACTGAGACCAAAGGCCGCAATGTAGGATTTTTTTAACCCTCTAAAAATCCTGCGTCACTCGATGCTATATTTGTCACCCCCCAGCTTTTGCATTCCCCTACTCTTCAATTTCTAAATATCGAGCCAAAATCTGTTTAATTTCTGGTATTTGGTGCAACTCCAATTGCCCAAGACAGCGCACAAGTCTGCGTTTATCAAAGGTCATCGGATCGACGCACACGATAAAACTCTCGGTACTCAGACCATTGAGAGTCGAAGGAATTACTGGCAAAACAATGGGCCGTAAATGCTCGTTTGGAACAGCAGAAGTGATGGGCAGAACTGTGACTTTACTGCGTTGATTAAAAGCAGTTCCTGAAATAATTACCGCCGGTCGAGTCTTGCGGATTTCTGTACCGACTGAGGGATCGAAATTCACGAGCCAGATGCTTCCCAGTCGGTAATCGCTGCTTGCTGCCATGCTTCATCCTCATCGGTTAATTGATCGCTCAGTTCATCCAGCAATAAACAGGCTTCTACCATTGCCTGCTGTTCTTGTTGTTTGCGCCATGCTTGCAATAAAAGCTCAACTAGCCGACTGCGATTTTCTACACGCTCGTCAATGTAACGCACTAGCTCATCTGGCAAAGAGATAGATACTTTCATATTATTTATGCCACTTTTAATACTACCAATGGTAGCACAATTCTATTTACTCACCTTACGGAACAAAAAGACGACCAACGCCCATCCAGGTTTCGATATCCAGCAAGATTTCCAGAATACGATCGACACAACGATTTCGATAGACTCGATCGGCTAAAAATCGATCGGCATCTCCAATCGTAATGACAGGTAGGGAATCCACTGTATTTTATTCTCGGATCACCTGTTCCAGGGAGTCTTCACCCCTCATGCTGCGGTTTGCAGTAAGCAAAATCATCTGATTTGCCGCTCTCAAGTCGCCAAACAACTCGATCGTTACTGTCGATCGACAAATTCATCTGCTTGAAAGTCACCAAACGAATTGGGAGTAGATTTAACCAACCTTGACTCGCAATATTGCCCAATAAAATCTCTGCATGACCTCCGAGATTGTGATCTATAAGAAAATTCATGCTTCTACTTCGTGTCTGGCTTTCTGCTCTTGAAGTTTGGCCCAAAGAGCCTCTCGACCTGGTTTGGGTGGCATCGCTGCAACGCGGGCTGAATGTTCGCGATTGCGTTCTTCCCAATACTCCCTAATTTCCTTAGCTTGCCTTAAAACAACTTGATATTCTGCTTCGACTGCTGCACGATTTGCCTCAATGTAAGATAAAGTAACGTCCATCTGAGCCTCTGTTAAATCAAACAAGGAACGGATAAACTTCGGGGGATATTGAGCCGTCAAGTAGTCCATGACATCATAGAGAGTGATGCGCGTACCTGAAATTGTCAGTCCGCGCTCTGTACGAATAATTGTTGGTTGGTTGTTAAATACTGAAACCATATCCAGAGTCTCTGAAACTGCTTAGGAATAACCCGATCGTACCTTACAAATTGGTAATGTCGTGTTTGTAGAAACCTTTGAGCAAATCTATCAGACTCGCCCCTACACAAAATTAGCCGGATCTTGATCTCGCCGATGCTTCAGCAGAATCGGAGAACCTTGGCCATCACCCACCAAAGCCGCCGTTTCCTCCAACGCTTCCCTCAATCGCTTGGCGGCGTAAATCGACATATCGCGGGGCACATTTACCCGATCGCGCAAATACCGCAAAGCCGCATCAGAACCAGCCGGTGGCGTACAAACTTCGCCAGTCATCATCAAAGTTAAAGCACAACGCAAAGCCTCATCAAATAAATTGTCATCAGCAGGATTGACTCGAACGATGTTGCGCCAGTGCTTGATGACGCGGTGAAGTGCTTCAGCGCGGGAGGTTTCCGGTTCTGGATACATCACATCCGGGAGTCCAGCCCAAGGCCCATTATCCACGCGGGCTTTATTGAGTAGCATCTGAGGTTCGCCGTTTTCATAACACCCGCCCATCTGAGGCGGTAAATCGTGGACGTGGGTGTGAAAATCGCTCTGAGTGCCGCGATAGGTAGGGCGGCTTTCCATCGCCGCAAACCAGTCAGCAAAGCGCGGGTTTTCTTCCCGCATCGAGTAGCCTTTGTAGTAGTAAAGACTGGCATTCATCCGTTCCACGTAGGGCGTAAATATCACATCCGCAGTGCCAAATTCATCGAGGAAATAAGGCCCCGGAGTGCTAGCCAGAGCTTTTTCTACTTGGGCGACGACGCTGATAAATTGGTCGCGGTTGTGTTGTTCTACTTTGGCTGAACTTGCTGGGTAGCACAGCCAAGAGCACCAGGCTCTAAACAGCAGTCGCTCTAATCGCCGCAGGGGTATTACTGCGGGGTTTTCCATGCCCAAACCCAAGGGGCCATAGACTCGTTCCAGCGCGATTAAGATGTCATCGCTTTCGGTGATGATGCGGCCGTCTAGTTCGATCGCCGGTAGCATTCCCGATGGCACTTTGCGCTTGTACCAGCTTTCCTTTTCCCCATAGCAGAACATTGTAACTTTGTCAATACGGTAGGGGATTTGTTTTTCTTCCAGCCACAGCCAGATTTTTTGGCAGTAGGGACACCAAGCATGGTTATCGCGGTACAGGATGACTCGCACATCGGATTCGGTTTTACCGAAGAGGCGCAAGCGGGCTTGGGCGTTGGTGGGGCCGTTTGTGCGATCGACTTCAAAGTCTGTGAGGGCTTCTAATTCTGTCCAGCTTAGGGGGGTCATGGGATTTTAGATTTTAGATTTTAGATTTTAGATTGGAGAATTGAAGACAGCGACTGCTTCGTGGCAATAATAGAACTTACGCACCAACTCTATCTGTAGGGTGCGCTGTGCGCGCACCTTACCCCTACCGATAGCGCATTCAACTATTTTTTGGTCTTAGTGCTGAATAAGATAGTTGGTTCTCAGGTGAACAAGACTTTGAGGACTCAAGTCCTCACTACAAACTTAACTACAATTAAGGCGAGAGTTGGGGAGGGGGTGGGGCGTCTTGAATTTTAGCCAGTGCTGCTTTCATTTCAGGAGTGGCTAGCAACTTTTGCGTATCTGCGATTAAACGATCGCCCCAGAGGTTTTCTTTGAGATATTCTACGGTAGCATAGCGTTGATCTAGTTTCAGAGCTGCTTCTCCCATCGCTAAGCCTTTTTCTTTGTCACCTTTGGTGTAGAATGCTACTGCTAGAGCTAGCATTGCTTCGGCTGCTTTGTCGTCGATCGCGATCGCTTCTTGCCAGCGTTTGATGGCGCTATCAACATCTCCCATTTCGTATTTGACTAATCCGATATTGTTGACAGCAGGCCACAGGTTTTTTTCTAAAGCAAAGGCTTTTTCGTATTGGGCGATCGCCTGATCGAACCGCTTTAGCTTATAAAAAGCATTCCCTAAATCAAATAATGCGCCTGGAGTGTCTGGTTTTAGTTTCAATCCTGCTTGCAAGTATTCGGCTGCTTTCTCATAGTTTGCTTTCCGAAAGTGAGCTTCTCCCAAGACAAATTTAATTGATGGATTTTCTGGCGACAGAGATTGAGCTTGCCCCAAAGCTTCAATGCCTTTGTCAAACTGCTCGACTTGAAGGTACAAGCTACCTAACAAAGTCCAAGTTTGAGCATTTTTGGGGGCTAACTGTGTGGCGAGTTCGGCTCTGGGTACCGCTAGTTGGTACTGCTGGAGTCTGGCTAGCTGGACGGCTTCTTCTGCAAGGCTCAAGGCCGTTTGTTCGAGTTGGGCCGAGTCGATTTGCAGGGTGTAAGGCAGGAGTGCCTGTGCAACAGCAGGCTCGGGCATTGCCCCCAAACCGAGTGCGAGTAGCAGAGATATTAAAGGAATGCGATTAGGCACTGTACAGCCCCAGAAAAAAATATAAGGGTTTCTCGATCGCCTATAATAACTCATATTTTTAAGTTTTGATATTGCTTCTTGACTCGGAACACTTCTGGGTTTTCATTTAAATACTTCTCAAATTATGTTTACATTCAGGCTTGTCGTTTTTATTCACTGTTTTAGACACGACTGATTACCTCACTACCACTAGGCAAACTTCTGAGTTATTAGCAACTTGAATCAGTTAATAAATAAGGCTTCGCGGTTGTCAGTTAAAGCTCTACAAAATTATGTTTTAGCTCATAATAATAGTTTATTTTTACTGATTTATAAACGAGTTAATTCCGCACTACAAACCTGGTAAATTCTTCATTTTCAATAACTTGAGTGAGTTAATAAAGCCTGTTGAATTTTGTCTAACAATTGTGCTGCCGATAAGGAAGAAGGCAAAATTTTGGCAGATACTTCTTGCAGTAGAAAGTCGATCGCCTCTGATTCCGAATTTACAGCAGACCGATAATCCCAGACTAAAATTGGCAGTTTTACTGCCATTTGGCGCAGGTTCGACAGCGCCTGCAGCATAGCGGTTGATTCTGATGGGGCATCTCGCAAACACAGCAAAACTAAGTCAACGCTTTGATATTGCAACTGCTGCAAAACTTCTGTCCAACAGGGAGCGATCGACCCTCGAAATCCTGCGGTGTGGATGTACTGGATCAAAGCTTGAAAGTTGGGAGTAGAAAACTGGGAATTGGGGAGGGGAATCTCGGCATTTGTCGATCGATCGCAATGTTCCAATTCTTCCGTCGGGTTCCCCCCAGAAGAGGAGTGCAAATCGGGTAAAGTCGAAATGTCGGCAAATAAAATGCTGGGCTTCCAACTCATGCCAGCAGCAACTTGAATCACTTGCCACAATGCACTGGCCACCAACCCGGTACCTGAAGTTTCACTGTCGTCGGGACTGCGGGTAGCCAAACAGGGAAATACCGACAATCCTTTGACTTGATTTGCCAGTTGCGTAGTAGTGGGTTCTAAAGTCACCAAGGGGAGAGAACCCAAATTTCGAGACCGACTTAACTGTTCGATAAAAGCTAATGGGTTTTGCAGTTGACTTGTACCGTCTAAGACGATCGCGTCGGGCCGCCAAATTCTGGCCACGAGTTCTGCTTGGCCGAGGTCGTCTGCTTCTAAAACCCGGCAGTAGTTGGGGTTGAGCAGTAAAGCGGAACCTTGAGACGAACTGTTTTGCGGGCTGAGCCACAACACGGTTAAAGAACTCTTCACTTTGCCCGTACTAGAATTACGGCCGATCAAGTCTGCCAGCAGCCGCCGCAAAGCGGGTTCTTCCACCGGCAAGCTCAAAAAGCCTTCGGCCCTGTTGACACTGGCCCGTTCTTTTTCGCCTCTGGTGGCCGTGACGATCGCCGGAATCGATCGGGTATCCGGGTCACTTTTGAGCAGCGTCAGCACGTCCCAACCCGACAGCAGTGGCAGCAGCGGGTTGAGGAAAATCGCTTCGGGACTGAACCTGCGAGCTTTTTCCAGCGCTTCGGTGCCGGAACGGGCGACTATTACTTGGTAGCCCAAACCTGAGATGACGTTGGTTAAATCTTCGATATATTTGGGAACTGCTTCGACTATTAATACTAAACGAGAGCGAGAATTGGCGATCGGAATCTGATATTGGGGTTTTAATAATTCTTCCTCGGCAGATCCCGATGCCGGCACTTCTTCACTCCTATTTCCCGGAGGATTTGGTGGCAGCAGCAGGGTAAATTGAGAGCCTTGGTTTTCGGAGGAAATAAACGAAACGTCTCCGCCGTGGAGCCGAGCTAGGCGTTGAGTTAGTACCAGTCCCAGTCCGGTTCCTTGAAAGCGCCTGGTGAGGGGGCTTTCTAGCTGTTGGAATTTCTGAAAGATTAGGTGCTGTTTGTCGGCGGGGATGCCGATGCCAGTGTCCCAAACTGTGAATGCGATCCAGCCTTCCCAAACATTTACTTTCAATCCGATTTTGCCGCCGAGTTCGGTGAATTTTAGGGCGTTGGAAAGGAGGTTAACTAGCATTTGCCGCAGTCGCAGTTCGTCGGCAATTAAGTGGCTCAGTCCCGGTTCTATTTCGAGTGTAAATTCTATTTGGGCGGATGGTTCTGCGTTTGCTGTACCGTCAGTTGTACTCGGAACGGGAGGGTTTTTTTCTTCTTGCTGTTGCAGTTGTTTTGCTTGTTCAAAGGCTCTTTGGCAGGTTGATGCTATTTCGACCGGTTCGGGAATTAGTTCTAGCTGCCCGGTTTCCATCCGGGTCAAGTCTAAAATGTCGTTAACTATTGTCATCAAATGCCGCCCGCTTTTATGGATTAGTTTGGCGTAGCGTGTTTGGCGATCGTTGAGTTCTCCGATCAATTTATCTTTGAGGAGGCTGGACAAACCTAGGACGGCGGTGAGCGGGGTTTTTAGTTCGTGGCTGATGCAGGATAAAAATTCGTCTTTTAGTCGGTTGAGGTGGATTAAATCTGCGTTTTTCGCTGCTAGTTCTTTGGCGACTAAATGTTCTTCGGTGACATCTTGTCCCATTACTAAAATTAGCTTGTCTGAGAGCGGCTGTTTGACAAATTGCCAGATCCGTTCTTGACCTTTTTGTACGGGGCACTCGCAAATGTAGGTGTCTGGTTTGCCGGCCATAGGACACCAAGCTGGAGCGGTTAAGGTTGAGGGGGAGGCGGCACCGTACAGGGGCAGCGGGCAACTGGTGGCTGCGGTTGAATCACGCGCGGCGAAGCTATCCCGCAGGGAATCGTCCGATCGACTTGCTCCTACTAGGCTCCTGGACTCTTTGGTGATGGCCTCTAACTGCACGCTATTGTATTCGCTTGTTAAAGGGCTTGGTTTGCGGGGCGAGTGTTTACCCAAATTTGCTGCTGGTTCTGGAACTGGTTCTGGGCCTGCTCCCAGCAAAATCCGCCACGCTGCGTTTTGGCTGACTATTTGTGCGGTAGGGGTTTGCAATCTCAGGGGCAGGGGCAGTTTTTCCAACAGTTCCACTAGGGAGTTCAGGTTTTCCGAAGGTTTCAATCCTGCTTCTAGAAAGCGCACTTGAGCGCCTAGGGCCGTGGCGATGGCTTCGGAAACCGGCCTTAATTCGATTTCTTTGACGGCTGTTGCCTGCTCTGGGAGGCTGCTGAGAGAGCTGCTGTTAAGTGCGGCGAATTGCAGCAGGCTCAGGCTGTCTAGCATTCCTAAAAATTGACCGCTGGCATCTGTGAGGGCGATCGGGTTGTTTGATGAAATGCCTGCGGTTTGACGGTTTGGCCGGGCTGGGGTGTTCTGTTCCTCTGTTTGCAGGTACTGCCAGAATTCGCTGACGCTCATAGCGGCGGGTAATGCCCTGACTGCTTCGATCGCGATCGAGCTTTCTGACAAAGGTTGCTGCCCGTCGTTTGTGCGATCGGCCGCGCGGGCCCAAAGGCTGCGGAGGTACACTAATCCCAGCGGCTGTAACTGTTCGTTGACTACTGCGACTCGATCGCAGTTGCAGGAGCTGAAAATTGACTGCAGCGATTCTAGCGCAGCCGTTTGGAGGCACACCGGCACTGGCTCGATAAAATTTTTGATACTGGGGGTGGTGACTGGCATAACAAACCTGAGAGTCTGCTCGCGAGAGCAGTAATATTTTTGATGCTCAATGTAGCTGCGAATTTCTGTATCTTATTTGTTTTATATCAGTTCGCTATCAGGCTCGGTATCTGCACCGAGACCGGGGAGTTCGATGCCTACTCCTGATTTGAGGCGACTAGCAATTATTTTAAGGCTTAAGCTTAATTGCAGAAATCACGCTCAGGGTGCTTGACACAAAAACCACGGAGTAGACTTTGATTCTTCCTCTGCTAGAAGCGCATCACTTATTTTGCGGTTAAGATTGGTTAAAATAAATGTTGAGATGATTGTTAAAATGTTAAGTTTTTTGTAAAGGAGATATCAACTCTGAGCGATCCAGCACTTTCAGGCAACTTAGGTGGTACACCTACAGCTTTGCTTCCTCAACTGTCTATCGGTATTTTTGTCCGCTCTGAGGAAATCGCAGCCTCTGCGATCGAGCTTTTGAGAGCCGAACGCTATACTTTAACGCACATTAAGTCGGCAGTGGAGCTTTTGGGGTTCCTTAAGCACCATTATCACCTTGATTGTTTGGTTTTGGAGGTGGATGGGGATCTGCGATCGCTTCTGGGCAAGCTGCAAGAACGATCGCTCTTTTTGCCTGCTGTAATTTTTTCGCCTCACGCGCCGGTAGATGGCAGGCCCGAAGCACCATATTCAGATGGTTTTGAGGCTGCAGCCAGTACCGCTAACAAGAGTCAAGACGAAAGCTGTGCTTTTTTTTATCACCCTGCTGAGGTGCAACTGGCAATCTCTCGATCGAGCGAAATAGCTGCCGGTATCGATCGGGCGATCGCACACTTTCTGAAACTTTCAACTCCGGTTCCTGTCAATTACCAATCCGTAACGGTTGATGCGACAGCCCAATTGACTGCTCAAAGTTTGCTCAGCCGACAGCAGCGGCGGCTGGCGGAAAAATTACGGGAGCGATTAGGATACTTAGGTGTGTATTATAAAAGAAATTCCCAGATTTTTTTGAGAAATCTGTCGGGCCCAGAGAAGCAAAAGTTTTTGGAGCAACTCAAGTCTAGTTATCGCGGCATCGTTTTGAATTATTTTTCTCAAGATGCTGCGGTCAACAATCAAATAGATGAATTTGTGAATTTGGCTTTTTTTGCTGACGTTCCCGTGACTCAAATTGTAGAAATTCACATGGAATTGATGGACGAGTTTGCTAAACAGCTAAAATTAGAAGGCCGCAGCGAGGAAATATTGCTTGATTACCGCTTGACCCTGATTGACGCGATCGCTCATATGTGCGAGATGTATCGGCGATCGATTCCGAAAGAGACATCTCAAGGTAGAATGTAGCAGGGATTCGGCATAATTTAAGAAAGAAAAGGTAGAAGGTAGAATCTAACAAAAAAGAAAGGAGCCGACCAACGGCCGCGCGAGCGCGAGGCAGCAATTATTATAAAATAACAAAGAACAGCGGATTTTTGACAAATAACAACTACAACTAACATCTGACAACTAATACTCAACATTTTAAAAAGTTCATGAGTCCTCTGAAGAAAACCTACGTTCTGAAGCTGTACGTTGCGGGGAATACTCCCAACTCAGTGCGAGCTTTGAAAACCCTAAAGGACATCCTAGAACAAGAATTTCAAGGAGTCTACGCGCTGAAAGTCATAGATGTTCTCAAAAATCCTCAGCTAGCAGAAGAGGACAAAATATTGGCAACCCCGACGCTGGCAAAAATCCTGCCGCCGCCGGTGCGAAAAATTATTGGCGATTTGTCCGATCGCGAGAAAGTTCTGATAGGATTAGATTTGCTCTATGAAGAACTTCGCGAAGAAGACATGAATTCATAAGATAATCAGGTAAGAGTCAGTCAATTTTAGATTTGAGACTTCGGTTTGGCGTCAAACGTTCGGCGAGGGCGAGCGTCGAAGCGTCGAGTCCCGCGATCGTCGAACGATTTTAGATTTTAGGTTTACTCAACAGATGAATCTGGGAGGTTGAACAAAAGTCTAAAATTTTTATCTTTCCACAACAGGAGTACGTCGCACGGTATCGGTTTTTGGGGGGGGTCATTAGTCAGCAGTCAGCAGTCATTAGTTATTGAGCAAGAGCCAAAACTAAAAGCTGGGTACAAAGACTCACGATCCGCGGTTAATGAGTGACAACTAAAGAATACTGAGAGTTGACAAAAATCGACATGAATGAAATTAGTCAAACGGTTCAACGAAAAGGATTGGTAACGCCAGGAGTTGAAAAAATTCGCACGATGATTGAGGGTTTCGATGACATCAGTCACGGCGGAATGCCACTCGGCAGAACCACCCTAGTCAGCGGCACGTCAGGAACGGGAAAAACTTTATTTGCCGTACAATTTCTCTATAATGGAATTACCCATTTTGACGAAGCGGGAGTGTTCGTAACTTTTGAAGAATCTCCGACAGATATTATTAAAAATGCTTGCAGTTTCGGTTGGGATCTGGCACAGTTAATCGAGGAAGGCAAGCTATTTATTTTGGACGCTTCCCCCGATCCGGAAGGTCAAGATATCGTAGGAAATTTTGATTTATCAGCCTTAATCGAGCGAATTCAGTACGCCATTCGCAAATACAAAGCCAAGCGGGTTTCTATAGATTCTGTTACCGCCGTATTTCAGCAGTACGATGCTGCATCGGTGGTGCGCCGAGAAATTTTTCGCTTAGTTGCCCGCCTCAAACAAGTCGGAGCAACTACAGTTATGACTACGGAACGGGTGGAAGAATACGGCCCGGTGGCTCGGTTTGGGGTGGAAGAGTTTGTGTCGGATAATGTGGTGATTGTTCGCAATGTATTGGAAGGAGAACGCCGCCGCCGCACCATCGAAATTTTGAAGTTGCGCGGTACAACTCACATGAAGGGCGAATATCCTTTTACTATGACTAATGACGGAATTAATATTTTCCCATTGGGGGCGATGCGATTAACTCAAAAGTCTTCAAACGTGCGGGTTTCTTCGGGCGATAAAACTCTCGACGAGATGTGCGGTGGCGGCTTCTTCAAAGACTCAATTATTTTGGCTACGGGTGCAACGGGAACCGGCAAAACGCTGTTGGTGAGCAAGTTCTTGCAGAATGCTTGTATGAACGGCAATCGGGCGCTGCTTTTTGCCTATGAAGAGTCGCGGGCTCAGTTGTTCCGCAATGCTTATTCTTGGGGCATTGATTTTGAGGAAATGGAAGAGAAAGGACTGCTGAAGCTGCTGTGCACTTACCCGGAATCGGCGGGTTTGGAAGACCACTTGCAGAGTATTAAATCAGAAATTGCTGAGTTCAAACCTTCTCGAATTGCTATAGACTCGCTGTCGGCGTTAGCTAGGGGTGTCAGCAATAATGCTTTCAGGCAATTTGTGATCGGAGTGACAGGTTTTGCGAAGCAGGAAGAAATAACCGGGTTTTTCACAAATACAAGCGACCAGTTTATGGGTGCTCATTCGATTACGGACTCTCATATTTCTACGATTACTGACACGATTATCATGCTGCAGTATGTAGAGATTCGAGGAGAAATGTCGCGGGCAATTAATGTGTTTAAGATGCGCGGTTCGTGGCACGACAAAGGAATTCGAGAATACACGATTACTGAAAGAGGCCCACAAATTAAAGATTCGTTCAGTGGTTACGAACGGATTATCAGCGGTTCTCCTAGTCGGATTACGATTAATGAGAAGAGTGAGCTATCCCGGATTCTCCAGGGTGTGCAAGGTGAAGACGATGAGGATATTTGAGAGTTAGCAGTGATTGGTCGTTAAAAGTAGGTTGGGTTGAGCGAGGAAACCCAACTTTTTTAATTTGAGGACTTTGTGAACATTTATAGCAACCGCGACAATGTTTGGGATGTTCTTAAGTGCTGAAATATGAGCTTTTATTGCCTTCTTCATCAGCGCCTTTTGCTATAGCAATCCCACTAAATAGGGTGTGGTAAAAATCTAGGGGTAAGCTTTTGTCTCTCTAAATTGTATATTTCAATGACCTCTCACAAATCATCAATCAAATTCTGTCCCAATCCGATTCTAGAACATACCAGAAAATCTTTCTGGCCTAGCAGCTTAGTGCCGCGTCGTGCCTATCCCTACTACTCCTAGATTAGCGGAACCACGGGGGATTGCCTTTACAAAAATATTAAGACTAATTTTAGTATCAAAAATCATTACCTTGGCATCGCAAATCTCTGGAATTGTGCTTTGAAAGCCAATACTTGCTGTACGATCAACCTCAGCTATATTGGCAAACAGGTAGCCTTGCTGGTGTTAAAGTTATAGTAGGAGGGCATTCTCCTGAACGAGGTTGGATTCATCGCCATCGATGTATTCCCCTCGCCGAAAAAACTGGATTGATTTTGCCCGAAGAGCAAATGGGTTTTAGAGCAAGCTTGCTGGCAATATCAGCAGTGGCTAGCAGCAGGACTAATTCTTCTTAAGATTGCGGTGAATCTGTCGGCACGTCAACTCACCCAACCGACTTTAATCGCTAAGAGCGATCGCATTGTTGAGCGCACCGAAAAGAAACCGAAATATGTCTAGCTATAGATTACGGGAACGGCAATGATGCTTAATGTTGACATTACGTACAATCTTTTGAGCCAATTATCGGAGCATGGTATGGGGATTTTTGTCGAGGATTTTGAGACTCGCTATGCTGCTTTTAACAATCTGAAAAATGTTCCCGTGAAGTCGCTCAAATTTACTCGCTTATTTGTGCGGGATTGAGCCAGCGATCCGATCGCTGGCTCAATTGCCAAAGCCCTAGTTGCAATGGCCGATGGCTTAAATCCGATCGCAATTGCCGAAGGAATTGAAACCCCAGCGCAATGGCAATAGTTACAAGCATCGGCTGTGAAATCGGGCAGCGTTATATGTTTAGCCAGCCTGTCAGTGCTGAGGTTGCCACTCAATTAATCCGACATCCTGAATAGTTGTCTACCACTCTTTGGGATAAGCAATCCTCCCTCATAACAGCGCGCAAAAGTCTTATAATCAATTTAATGCTCGTATCGCTCAAATGACTGAAAAAATTTTCTTACGGAATAATATAAAATTGTTTGGACAAGGCACCCAGACCATGATGTTTGCTCATGGATTTGGGTGCGATCAAAATATGTGGCGTTTCGTAACACCGGCCTTCGAGAAAAACTACAAAATCATCCTATTTGATTATGTAGGTTCGGGACAGTCTGACATTAGTGCCTACAGTCCTGAACGGTACAGCGACCTCAATGGCTATGTTCAGGATGTCCTCGATATCTGTGAAGAATTGGCATTGACTGAGGTGATTTTTGTCGGCCATTCTGTCAGCAGTATGATCGGCCTTCTGTCCTCTATTCAAGCTCCTAATTACTTTAATCGCCTGATTTTCGTAGGGCCTTCACCCTGCTACATGAATGATTTACCAAATTATTACGGAGGGTTTGCTCGCAAAGATATTGAGGATCTCCTCGATATCATGGAGAAAAATTACATTGGTTGGGCAAGCTTTATGGCGCCAATGGTAATGCAGAATGAGGAGCGTCCTGAGTTAAGTGAGGAACTTGAGGCAAGTTTTTGTTCCACCGATCCGGTGGTTGCAAGTCGCTTTGCCGAGGTGACTTTTTACTCTGACAATCGCAGTGATTTACCGAAGGCCTCAGTACCTTCACTGATATTGCAATGTAGTGAGGACATGGTAGCTCCCACCGAGGTAGGGCATTATCTCCACCGCCACCTGCCTAAAAGTACGCTACGGCTGATGAAAGCTACGGGACATTGCCCGCACATGAGTCATCCACAAGAGACGATCGAGATGATTAAGGAGTATTTGAGTGCACCTCATACTACCTGATTTGTATGGCAAACATGACCTACCAGATAGACGAGCTACTAAACACGTCACCCTGTGGATTCCTCTCGTTTGCTGACGATGGTACGATCCTAATGGTCAACGCCACATTACTGCAATTACTCGGATACGAAACCGATGAACTGCGGGAACGGAAAATGGAATTCATTCTGCCGATCGCCAGCCGGATTTTCTGTCAAACCCATTTCTTCCCCCTGTTGAAGCTCCACGGTAAAGTAGAGGAAATTTACTTCTCATTAAGGTCGAAGCAGGGTAGTGATATACCCATGCTGATCAACGCTGTGCGTCGGGAGAAGGGAGGAAGCTTCGTCAACGATTGCATCTTACTCTGTATCCGCCAGCGTATCCTCTACGAAGGTGAAATTATTAAAGCAAAAAAAGCAGCCGAGGCAGCTACTCTCGCCCAAAAGCAAGCGGAAATCGCCCTGCGGAAACAGTACGACAAGGCGATATTACTTCAAGAGATTACTCAACACATCCGTCACTCTCTTGATTTGTCTACAATTTTTGAGATTGCTTCCCATGAGATTCGCCTGTTTCTTGATGCGGAGCGCGTCGGCATATTTAAGTTAGATCCTGATAGTAATTTTGGATATGGTGAGTTTGTTTCAGAATCCGTAGGCGAAGGATGTAAATTGGTAAGCAAAAATCAATTTAACGACCCGTGTGGTGGTGAACCATATCCTGATTCATATCAAGAATGGAGAATGCAGGTAGTTGAAGATATCAATAATATTGACCTTCAACACTGTTACCGCGCTCTTTGGAAACAATTTCCGGTTCGGGCTAATTTAGTTGCGCCGCTGCTCAATGGACAAGATTTGTGGGGGTTGTTATGTATTCATCAATGTTCGGCTCCTCGGCAATGGGAAGAATTGGAGATTGACCTTGTTAAACAGATTGCTAATCAGTTAGCGATCGCCATTAAACAAGCGGATATTTTTCAGAAGTTGCAGAAGGAATTGGCAGAAAGGCAGCAGGCCCAAGCGCGCATGAGAGAAATCAATCAACAACTGGCACTCTCTAACGAAGAACTAGCCCGCGCTACTCATCTCTTAGAACAAGTGGTAAATATTGATGGGTTGACTCAAATTGCTAATCGCCGCTGTTTTAATGACAGGTTAGAGCATGAATGGCAGCGGCTATACCGGGAACAAAAACCTATTTCTCTTTTGTTGTTTGATGTGGATTATTTCAAACGCTATAATGATTGCTACGGTCATCAAATGGGGGATAGTTGTCTGTTCAAACTTGCTCAGACTGTGCAAGAAGTGGTCTACCGTCCGGCGGATTTGGTGGCGCGTTACGGCGGGGAAGAATTTGCCATCATTTTGCCGAATACTGATATTGAAGGAGCGAGTTCGGTGGCCCAACGGATTCACGCTGCTATTCAAGCTTTACATATTCCTCACAAAACCTCTGATGTGAGCGATGTAGTTACTATTAGTATGGGTATCGCCAACTTGATTCCGATTTCGGAACTATCATCGGCTGACTTGATTGCGATCGCCGATCGTGCACTTTACCGTGCTAAGGAACAGGGGCGGAATCAGTCCGCAACCTGCGACTACAGCGGCGATTCGATTTTTGACACTGACGCTTAAATCACAATAATTGAGACCGAGGACAAAAATTTGTTCTCGCTCTCTCAAAATCAGTCAATCGATTTTAGATTTTAGATTTTAGATTTTAGATTGACTTGCGCGAGATAAATGCGGGGGCAATAAGTGATTTTCGATTTGCGATTTTGGATTGATCCCACGGATAAATCACGTGGCGGGTACCACCTTTGAAATTCGTGGTCATTGTATAAATTTAAATGAGCACGGAGGGAAATTAAAAACTCGGCTCCGACCGTCGCAGATTTTCCAGAGCCAGCCGACTTGCTCAACCAGTTGAAGACCAGACGTAAAAAGTCCGGCGCAAACTTGGCAGATATGGAGGTGATTTTGGAGATACTTGGAACAGATGGGAGCGAAATTTGAGCGGAAAATAGGACGCTCGGTAATACAATTAACCTGAAACCCTTACTCCACAAAAGACATATAAAATGAGCACGGAGGGATTTGAACCCCCGACCCTCAGGACCGGAACCTGATGCTCTATCCACTGAGCTACGTGCCCTCGACTTTCTACAGTATAACACGTCTTGCGGAAAATGGCGAGTGCCGATCGCAAATTTCCTGGCCGTCCTCCAAACCGCTTGAGCCATGCGGGTTAAACTCGCCCGCGCGATCGAATATCAGGCTGTTCTCGAAGCCAGAGACTGCAACTTCTACCTAAACGGTAACAATAATACGACAATGGGTAAAATAATAGACTTTAATCGAGCAAACATGAGGTTCACATTCGATCGCGGTCGAGCCTCTACCACAGCTAAAATAGCCCGCATCAATTCCCTCTAGCTAATGGGCAGTAAATAAATGCGGCTGCTGTTAAGACCGGTTGTGCAAATACGGTTCTAGACTAAGTTCACCAAACCCCTCAATCTTATGGTTTCTAAAATTTTAGACAAATTACCCCTGCGAACTGTTCTCATAGTTCCATTTATACTGCAAATCGTGGGAGCCGTGGGACTCGTAGGATATCTGTCTTTTAGAAACGGACAAAAAGCAGTTAATAACCTAGCCAGTCAGTTAATGAGCGAGGTGAGTTTGCGTGTCGAGCAAAACCTGCAAGTTTACCTGACAACTCCCCATCAAATCAATCAAACCAAGCTGGATGCTGTCCAGCTCGGCTTGTTAAAGATGGAAAACTTATCAGCTTGGGAGAAATATCTTTTGCGACAAGTACAATTATATCCATATATCAATTTTACCTCCGTTGGCAACGAGAAGGGAGATTATAGATCCGGTGAACAACTTTCTAACGGCTCCCGAACGATGAATGTGATAGAAACATCTACTGGGTTAAATTTTAATTCTTACAATACGAACGATCGAGGCGATCGCACTACAGTTACCACCATTGTCAAAAACTATGATAATCGGCAACATCCTGCGTACCAAAAAGCCGTAAAAGTCGGAAAACCCACTTGGAGTTCGGTTTATGTTTCCTTACTAGAACCGACATTACTTATCAGTGCTCTCCAACCCGTATACAGCGACAGAAAGCAGCTAGAAGGAGTATTATTTGCTGCTTTGCGTCTCGACCATATTGGAAGATTTCTCAACAGTCTCAAAGTGGGCAAATCCGGTCAAACATTTATTGTGGATCGCCAGGGTACTTTGTTAGCAACTTCCACAACAGAAAAACCGTTTCGTACTAAACGTAATGAAAGACAATTGTTTAAAATGGAAGAAAGCAGCAACCCTATTACTCAAGCGACAGCTAAATATTTGACTGCCAAGTTTAAAAAATTAGACCAAATTAAAAAACCCGAGTTATTGAGCTTTGAAATAGATGACAAGCGACAATTTTTAAAAGTCCTGCCGTTCCAAGACGGCAAAGGTTTAGACTGGCTGATTGTCGTAGTTGTTCCCGAAGCAGATTTTACCAAAGAAATCGATGCCAATACCCACACAGCGGTTTTGCTTTGTTTCGCAGCTTTAGCAGTAGCTGTGGCGATCGGCATTCTGACTTCTCAGTGGGTGACCAATCCTATTTTGAGCTTAAATACAGCAGCCAAAAGTATTGCTAAAGGTGAATGGGACAAAACAGTAGAAAGCGAACGTTCTGACGAATTGGGGGAATTAGCCAAGTCATTTAACAGCATGGCTCAACAACTGCAACAATCTTTTGAAACTTTAGAACAGCGAGTGCAAGAGCGGACGGCAGAATTGGCTGTAGCTAAAGACAAAGCGGAAGTAGCGAATCAAGCTAAAAGCACCTTTCTTGCTAACATGAGCCACGAATTGCGATCGCCTCTCAATGCAATTCTCGGTTTTTCCCAACTGATGACTCGCAGCCAAACTCTATCCCCAGAACATCAAGAAAATATTAGCATAATTAGCAGCAGCGGAGAACACCTGCTCACCCTGATTAATAACGTGCTCGATTTATCTAAAATTGAATCGGGGCGAACCACCCTAAATCCCAAAAAATTAGACCTCTATCGCCTGCTAAACGACTTGGAAGATATGTTTCAAATCAAAGCCGATGACAAGCACCTGCAGTTAGTTTTTGAGCGCATTCCCGAAGTGCCACAATACATAAAAGCTGACGATGTAAAATTGCGGCAAATCTTAATTAATCTGCTCAATAACTCTCTTAAATTTACCGAGGAGGGCGGTGTCTGGGTGAGAGTTAGCAAGCAGTCCTCAGACAGAAATCAGCAGGCAGAAGGGGGCAAATTCGATCGCTCGGAAGTATCAAAAACTACGGAAAATTCCGCGATTAATGGTATCAAAATATCTCAATTCAGTCCGTCGAACAACCAGGTCATTGCCACCCAAAATGACGATTCAGCTTCTACCTCTTCCTTCTTCCTTCATTTTGAAGTCGAGGATACTGGGCCCGGTATTGCTACCAATGAATTAGACGATATTTTTGAACCTTTCGTGCAAACCAAGACAGGCAAAGATTCGCAAGAAGGTACAGGATTGGGATTGCCAATCAGCCGCAAATTTGTGGAATTAATGGGCGGCGAAATGACCGTTTGTTCTGCTGTTGGCAAGGGAACTAATTTTAAGTTTGACATTCACATTGTTGCGGTGGATGCGCCAGATATTGAAATCGCAAAACCGATCCGCAATGTTATTGCCCTGGCACCCAACCAACACACCTATCGAATTTTGATAGTAGACGACAAACCGCTAAATCGCCAATTGTTAATTAAAATCCTCCATCCTCTGGGTGTTGAACTAAAAGAAGCTAATAACGGCCAAGAAGCTATTGAGATTTGGGATAGTTGGGAACCGCATCTAATTTGGATGGACATGAGAATGCCTGTGATGGACGGCTACGAAGCTACGCAATACATTAAAAGCACTATTAAAGGTCAAGCTACTGCGATTATTGCGCTGACAGCGAGCGTTTTGGAGGAAGAACGGGCAGTTATTTTATCGGCGGGCTGCGATGCTTTTATGAGGAAGCCTTTCCGGGAAGCCGATATTTTTGATGCTATGCACAAACATATCGGAGTGCGCTATATTTATGAAGAGCCTGGTCAAACTAATTTATCGGCAATCAAAGAGAGCGATCGCGCTATGAGTGCGGCTGATTTCGTGAAATTGCCTGATTCACTGGTAGCTGGTTTAAAGCTAGCAATACTGAATGCAGATATGGATTTAATTGATACCTTTATCGAGCAAATTCGATTAAAGGATGCAGTAACGGCAGGTGCGATCGCAAATTGTATAGAAAATTTTGAGTACGACAAAGTTTTAAATTTAATCTCGGAAGCAATATCCCATGAATAACGACATTCCTAGCACCGATCGCGGTAATATTTTAGTAGTTGACGACACCCCAGCTAATTTGCGGCTGCTAGCCGGAATTTTGAATGGCAAGGGCTATAAAGTGCGCCCCGTACCTAGCGGCGATTTAGCGCTTTCGGCGGCAAAAGGTATGCCTCCCGATTTGATTTTGCTGGATATTATGATGCCCGAAATGAATGGATATGAAGTTTGCGAAAAAATCAAAGCCGATCAACGAACTTGCGACATCCCGGTGATTTTTATTAGCGCGATTAATGACGTACTAGATAAGGTCAAAGCCTTTGCTGTGGGCGGGGTAGATTATATTACCAAGCCCTTTCAGGTGGAAGAGGTTCTAGTGAGGGTAGAAACCCATTTAGCAATGTGCCAGTTGCGAAAAAAACTCCAACAGAAAAACAATGAACTTACAGTTACTTTACACCAACTGCAAGCTACTCAGAATCAATTAGTGCAATCAGAAAAAATGGCGGCATTAGGGCAACTGATTGCGGGCATTGCTCACGAAATTAATACGCCGTTGGGGGCGATTCGATCGTCTATTGGCAATATTACCAGCTTTTTGGATAATAATCTTGAAAGTTTGCCAGTTTTTTTTAAAGAACTATCAACCGAACGCCAGCAGGATTTCGTGAGTTTGATGTACAGTTCCAGCAAACAAACTTACTCTTTATCTACGCGAGAAAAACGGGGATTGAAAAAAGGCGTGAAGCAGCAACTAGAGTCTGAAGGGATTGAAAATGCTGACAGCCTTGCTAGCATTTTAGTCAATATCGGATTGCAGGAAAATCTGCAAGAATTCTGGCCGTTGCTCAAAGACCCGGACAGCGAAAATATTATAAAAACGGCCTACGACTTTGCTAGCATTCACAGAAGCGCCCGAACCATCGCTACCGCTACTGAACGGGCCGCAAAAGTCGTCTTTGCTCTGAAGAATTATGCGCGTTACGATGTAAATGGAGAAAAAATACAGGTGAATATTACGGAGGGAATTGAAACTGTATTAACTCTTTATCAAAACCAAATCAAGCAGGGTGTGGAAGTCGTCAGAAACTATCAAGCTCAATTGCCGGCGGTACTGTGTTATCCCGACGAACTCAATCAAGTTTGGACAAATTTAATTCACAATGCCTTACAAGCGATGGACAATCACGGAACTTTAACAATTGACGCGGTACAGCAAGATACCAGCGTCTTGGTAAAAATTATTGACAGCGGTAAGGGGATTCAACCAGAGATTATTCCGAAAATCTTTGAGCCGTTTTTTACTACAAAACCTGCAGGAGAAGGCAGCGGGTTGGGATTGGATATTGTCAAAAAAATAATTGAAAAACATCAGGGTCAAATTGATGTGGAGTCGGTACCCGGTAAAACTGCATTTACAGTGTCTTTGCCGATTAATTTAACAGAGTAGGTAAAGCGCCCCTGAGTGAAGTCGGGGGCTAAAAATTTGCCGTCTACCCGCGCGGAATGTAGAAGTTGGAAAACGGTGTGCTTACCCATCGGGGTTCACCCTCCCAAACTAAAGAAGGAAACTAGCGATGTCTAAACCAGCAATTTTGTGTGTTGACGATGAATTAGGGGTGTTGGAAAGTCTGGAAATTGAACTGCAACAGGCATTTAACGGTAAATATCTTTGCGAATTTGCTGAAAGTGCTGCCGAAGCCCTGGAGATTATTGAAGAGCTATATGAAGCTGAGGTTAAGATTCTAGTGATTGTCTCTGATTGGTTGATGCCCGGAATGAAAGGAGATGAGTTGCTGATTAAAATCCATCACAAATATCCGCAAATTGTGAAAGTGATGCTGACGGGACAAGCAGACAAAGAAGCAATCGAACGAGCAAAAAATCAAGCCAATCTTCATGCTTTTATACAAAAACCTTGGCAAAGTCAAGAATTAATTGCAGCGATTAAGTCTGGTCTAGCAAATTTATGAAAAAACCAGTCATTATTTGTGTCGATGATGAGCAGACTATACTCGATAGTCTGGAAATAGACCTGCTAAGAGCCTTTGAAGATAAATATTTAATTGAAACGGCCCAAAGCGGCGAAGAAGCTTTAGAGCTGCTGGCAGAACTTTTAGCAGAACAGTATGAAGTTCCTGTGGTTATTTCCGACCATATCATGCCTAATATGAAAGGAGATGAACTCTTAAGAAACGTTCATGCCCTCTCGCCGAACACTCTCAAGATTATGCTGACGGGGCAGGCGGATTTGGAGGCGGTAGCCAATGCTATTAACTATGCTAAGTTGTACCGATACATATCTAAGCCTTGGCAAAGTGATGACTTAAAATTAACTGTGACTGAGGCAATATACAGATATTTTCAAGATAAACAATTAGCTGAAAAACAAAGAGAACTTCAGGAGATGAATCAGGAGCTGGCAAAATTAAATCGCCAGCAAGCGATCCTGATTGCCCAACTCCACGAAAACGAAAGTCGGTTGACGCAATACCTGGAAGCTATGCCGTTAGGGGTGTGCGTGCTTGATGCGAACGGTCAATCTTTTTACGCAAATCAGAAGGCACGGGAGGTATTTGGCAAAGGCAGTGTGCCGCCTATTAATTCGGAGCAGAAAGCAGCAATTTATCAATTCTATAAAGCCGGAACTAATCAAAGATGCCCCGTGGAAGAATTGCCAATTATGCGGGCGCTTCGGGGCGAAAATGTGCGGACTGAGGGTGTAGAAATTCGGACGGGCGACAAGATTATTCCTGTAGAGAGTTGGGCAACTCCTATTTATGATTCTACCGGCGACATTTCCTCTGCGATTATTGCTTTTAGTGACATAACTGAACGCAAGCAAGCTGAAGCCGCGCTAATTCAAGCTGAAGAGAAGTATCGCGGCCTATTTGAAAATGCTCTCGAAGGTATTTTTCAGACGACGCCGGACGGACTATTTATCAGTGCGAATCCTGCTCTGGCGGAAATGTACGGCTACGATTCCCCGTCAGAACTGATAGAAAGTATTCATGATATTCAGCAGCAATTGTACGTGGAACCGAACCGCCGTCAACAGTTTCTGGCGCTCATGAAACAGCACGGTACTCTGTGTGAGTTTGAGTCTCAGGTTTACTGTCGAGATGGCAGCATTATCTGGATTTCTGAGTATGCGCGCACAGTTTATGATGCTAACGGTGAAGTGCTTTACTATCAGGGTTTTGCTAAGGATATTAGTTTGCAAAGAGAGGTGGAAGTGGAACGAATCAGGTTTACTACTGATTTAGAAAAAGCTTTGGCAGCCGAAGAAAAGTTAAACGAGGCACTGTCAGAAAACGAAAGCCGATTGACTCAATTCCTCGAAGCGATGCCGGTGGGAATATTTGTTGTGGAGGGTAATGGTCAACCTTTTTACATGAATTCTTGGGGCGAAAGGATACTAGCCCAAGGTTTAATTTTTGATGGGGATACTGACCAATTTCCTGAAGCTTATCATTTTTACGACGCTGGAACTAATCAATTGTACCCGAGGGATAGCCAACCGATTGTTCGGGCGTTGCGGGGAGAATTTGTGCGTATGGACGATCTAGAAATTCGTGGGTCGGATCGGATTGTGCCGATCGAGGTTTGGGCGACTCCAATCTACGACGAACGGAAAAACATAGTTTACGCGCTCGCCGCTTTTCAAGACATCACGGAACGTCTAGAGGTAGAAACCGAGCGCCGCCAATTCACAGACGATTTGGAAAAAGCTTTAGCAGCGGAAGAAAAATTAACAGATGCTTACGGCCGGTTTGTACCGCACCAATTTCTCCACTTTCTGGGATATGAAAGTATTCTGGAAGTCAAATTAGGCGATCAGGTGCAGAAAGAAATGTCGGTGCTGTTTTCAGATATTCGCGATTTCACTTCTCTTTCTGAAACGATGAATCCCGAAGAGAATTTTAAATTTATTAATGGTTATTTGTCGCGAATGGAACCGGCAATTACTGGGAATTTTGGTTTTATTGATAAATACATTGGCGATGCGATTATGGCGCTGTTTAATGGCAGTGCGGACGATGCTGTGAAAGCTGGAATTGCAATGCTAGAACAGCTTAACGAGTATAATATTAGTCGCAATCGACCCGATCGCCCGCCGCTGCAAATTGGCATAGGAATCAATACGGGTTCTTTGATGTTAGGCACGGTTGGCGGCCAAAGTCGGATGGACAGCACGGTGATTAGCGATGCGGTAAACTTAGCCTCCCGCGTGGAAAGTTTGACGAAAGAGTATGGAGTTTCGATGTTAATTACTCACAATACTTTTATACACTTGAACGATATTTATGATTTGAGGTTGATCGATCGCGTAGCAGTTAAAGGCAAATCGCGAATGGTAACAGTTTATGAAGTATTTGCGGCCGATCCGCCAGAGTTACGACAGAAAAAGTTAGAGACAAAGACAATCTTTGAGCAAGCTTTGGTACTCTACTATAGTGACAACTGTGGCGAAGCTATAAGATTGTTTTCGGCCTGCTTGGAAATCAACCCTAATGATAAGGTAGCTCAAATTTATATGCAGCGGTGTCTGAAAGGAGCGATCGCTCCTCCATAATCAGGACTTACGCACAGCCTCAATATATAGTGTTTTGTAGGGGCAAACACCCCGTGGTTGCCCCCATACCTGGGATGATTGCGTAAGTCCTAATAATACCATTTTAGAGTTGAGATTTGAGAATTGGGAATGACTTATGCCATAAGGGTTGGGAGTTTGCCTAGAGTTGTATTCTTTTTGGAAAATGGAATAATCATTGTTTAGACAGGCAGGGAAACGCAAACTATGGTTTCTTGCTGCGGCAAGCTTTCTATTTTAAATTCTCCTCCGTGCAATTCTACAAGGCGTTGAACAATAGCCAAGCCCAATCCCAAACCTGCTTGTTGGTAAAGTTTGCGATCGAACTGCCTGTAAGCTTCTAGCTGTGCAATCTGATCGGTAGTCAGACCGCGGCCTTGGTCTTTGACAGACAGAATAAAAGTCTGATTTTCGACGAAACTGCTTAATAAAACAGGCGTTCCTTCTAAAGAAAATTTGAAGGCATTGTCCAATAGTTCTTCAACAATTTTTGCGAGTCTGACAGAATCAATCGCTACCGACGAATCTTGCAAGTTTAATTGTAAATCGTCTGTTCTATTCGCGTGTTTTGCTTGCTGCCGCGCTTTTTGACTCAGCAAAGATTTTACACAGCTAAATTCGCTGTTTCGCATCTCCTTTAGCACTTCGGGATTTGTGGCTGCTATCTCCAGTTCTGCATACAGCAAAAAGTTCTGAATCAGCCGATACAAGCGATGACCGGAAGTGTGAATTTGACCGATCATCTCTAAGATATCTGATTCCTCCAGAACCTGATATTCTGACAGAATTAACTCAGAAAAACCCAGAATTGCATTCAAAGGAGTCCGCAATTCGTGGGGCAGCGACATACTAATATTAGTGCGTAATTCGTCTAGCGTCTTTTGAGATTGTCGGCTAATTGTTTTTTGTTTTTCCAGTCTAATAGCAATGGCTTTTAGCAGTTCTTGCGGCGTACAGGGCTTAGTAATGTAATCGTCAGCTCCCAGTTCCATGCCCGTGCGAACGTCAACTTTATCGGCTTTGGCTGTGAGGAAAATAAACGGAATTGTGGCAGTCAAGGGTTCGGAGCGCAAAGCTCTGATGACGCCGTGACCGTCTACTTCCGGCATCATCATGTCGCACAAAATTAAATCCGGGATTTTTTCGATCGCCAATTTGATGCCGACTTTGCCGTTAATCGCTCCTATTCCTTCAAAATTCTCGGCTTCCAGCAACTCTAAAATATTCTCTCTAATCGCTTCTTCGTCTTCTATTACCAAAATCTTAGCCACGGTGATAGCTCCTTTTAGTTAGTAGTTTGTTGGAAAAATCTGGGTTCAGACACTTGATAAGTTGGTGGGTTATGCGCTTAATTAATCGTTAAATCGCGGATATGTATAGTTGATAATTCAGTTGTTATTGACTGGGAGGGCAAATTAGAGGCAAGGTAATAGTGAAAGTTGTGCCTTTTCCTTCTTGACTGTCGATCGCGAGTTGGCCGCCGTGAAGTTCCACAGCCCTCTTCACAATTGCTAAACCGAGACCTGTTCCCGAAATAGTGCCGACATTGGGAGATCGGTAAAAAGTTTCTAATATCCGCTCTCGATCGGCTTGGGGAATGCCGATGCCCTGGTCTTGAACTTGGAAAACAGCTTCTTTGTTTTGACAGTTGAGGTGCAAGGAAACTGTACTGCCGACGGGGGAATATTTGATGGCATTTGAGAGGACATTTCCCAAGATTTGCTGCAGCAGTTTTTCATCCATTTGAGCATCGCAGTTGCCGCCTTCATATTGAAAGGCGATCGGGTGTTGGTTGCTGTCGTTGAGCTGCTGCTCTTCTACCAGTTGACGGCAAAATTTTTCGAGGTTTAAGGAAACCGGTTGAAACTGCAAGGTATTGGCTTCGATTTTGCCAATTACGAGGATATCTTCTAATAACTCTGTCATGCGTTTAATTGCTAATTGAATCCGCACAAAATGAGTAGATTTTTTATCTTGGGGCCACTGAGAACTGTAATCTTGCAGCAATCCAGCGGAAAATTGGATGGTTGTCAAAGGTGTGCGGAACTCGTGGGAAACCATTGTGACAAATTTAGCTCGCAGTTGTGAAAGTTCCTTTTCTCGTGCGAGGGCTTTGAGAATTTCCGCTTCTGCTCGTTTGCGATCGCTAATGTCACGGGCTTCCGCAATCAGCAGCAAAACTTGTCCTGTCTCATTTTTAACAGGTTTCAGCGAGAAATCAACTGTCATAATTTGGCCACTTTTGCCTAACAAGTCGATTTCGCTGCGGAAAAACTCGCCGCGACTTGCTTTGCCGATCGCCGATTGCAATTGTTCGGAAACCTGTGGCGACTGGGCCCAAATCGCCATTTCCCAAATCGGGCGGCCCACAATACCCTCCGATCGCAATCCGGCAAAATCGAGGGCTGTCTCGTTCACTTCCAGCACAATTCCTGCGGGAGTCAGCAGCTTGGTTAGCTGAAACGAAGAGTCAAAAATCGCCCGAAAGCGGCGTTCGCTTTCCCGCAGCATTTGAAATGTTTGAGATCGTTCGATCGCGTAGCGGATCGTCCGCACTAATAATTGAGTAGTAATTTGACCTTTAACAATATAGTCTTGAGCTCCCAAGCGAACTGCTTCTAGGGCGATCGCCTCATCGTCCAAGCCTGTCATTACCACCATTGGCACATCAGGAGCCACTTCTCGCAGGCGAGTTAGCGTTTCCAAACCGCGGCTGTCGGGCAAAGAAAGGTCGAGCAAAACTACATCAAAGGGTTGTTTACACAGTTGTGCGATCGCCTCATGCAGGAACTCAACAGACACCAGTTCCCACTGGACGCCCACAGATACTTCTAACAGTTCTGCAAGCAAATCAGCATCAGCAGGATTGTCTTCTACTAACAGAATCTTAATCCACATAGCTTAGACGTTTTTGACTGTAAAATTTTTACTCTACCAATCTTAGGTTAAACTTTTTTGCTTTCCCTTACCATTTTCAACTTGAAAATTATTATTTGGGAACTGTCACCACCACCAGCCACCAATCCTCAATCCATCTCACCAGCTTAGCGACTTGACTAAAATCGATAAGCTTAGTGATGTAGCACCGGGCTGACAGGGCATCAAACTTGAGGATCTCTTCATCGGCTGCTGAGGTTGTCATAATTACCACGGGAATCATTTTTCACTTGAGTGCTGAGTTGATTTCTATCAATATTTCCCAAGCTTTGTTTTTGGGTAAAATCAAGTCAAGCAGAATTAAATCGGGAGGAAAACGCGAAAAGACAAGCCTTCTTTTTTCACTAAATTTATTGCTAATATAGCCATCCTCAATCATTTGTGTAATTCTTGTATGGGCAATACCCACGCCCGGTTGCCCCCATGAGGCCGGGGTAGGCACGGGGAGTAGGGCTAGCACTACCCCTACATCTTTTTACGACTCCTGCAAGGATTGCTCTACCATATTTTATACTCTTATGCAAATTTTTAAAACTTGGCGGCTCGCCAGCTTTTCTAAAGCCCATTCAGCCTCGCTGAGCAACTTAGGATAGCGAATTAAATAACTTACAATTTTAATTGTTATTGTGGGATGGGCGTCCCGCCCGTCCAAAAAGGACGGGCGGGACG
>NZ_JAUBOV010000200.1:0-1430 GCF_036700405.1 Microcoleus sp. T3_D1 | reverse complement strand
CAGGGTAAGAGCATCTCAATTAGGCTTGACACAAGGACTCAGAAGAATCTAATGTAGGGTCAAGAAAACAAGAAAAGAGAACTTGAATCATATAATCGTTATCCATAGCAGTGCGTTTCATTTTTTGTCTGAGACTGCGTTTGTAAGTCAGTTCTCGATTGAGGGCATTAAGAGCGATGCGTCGTAAAAGAGCAAAATTCCGAGGACTGTGGAAAGAGCGAATGCGACAAGCATCCTCAGCGAATGTACAGTCAAGAGTCCAATGAGCCTGGTTTTCAATACCCCAATGTTTTCGGATAGCCAGACCAATAAGTTGAGCATTACTGTGTAAAGAAGTCAAATAAAATTGCACCTCACGGGTAGTTTTGTTCCAGAGATGACGGACTCGTACAACCATGACAACGCTTTGAAGTCCTGCCCATAATCGGGGTTGATAAAGATGATTAATTGCAGAAACCGGAACCGACCAGACTTGACGAATTTCTCGGCGATGGTGTCCTTTTTCGATGCGTTTTTCATAACTGACATCAATGCCTTGAAATTGCTGAGAAGAAGCTGTTTCAAACCATTCTTGAACCTGATTGTAGAGAGTGGGATGATTTGCCTTGAGCGCCAAAACGTAATCTCCTTTCTTGTCGATAATCTTTTTGGCAATTTCTGTTTGTGTCCCCATTGCATCAATAGTGATAATGGAACCGGTGATATCCAGTAATTCTAATAATGCAGGAATAGCAGTAATTTCATTAGATTTATCTTCTACTTTCATCTGTCCCAAAACTAAACGTTGTTCACTCGACCAGGCACTAATAATATGGAGTGCCGATTTACCTTGATTTCGGTCATACGAACCCCTAATGGTCTTCCCATCTATGGGGATTATTTCTCCTCCCATCTTGGTGACAAGGGTTTCTACCCATTGAAGAAAACAACGATTCAATTCTTCTGGGTTAATAAACTCAAATACCCGACGAAAAGTGTCATCAGAGGGAATACCGTGAGGTAATGCCAAAAACTTTTCTAACCACTGTTTTTTGCTAATGCCATAATTTTCCATGTCTTCCCATCCTTGCGCTCCAGCAATTACTGCTAAAATCGCAATTACTAAGATATCTGTGAGTTGATGTTTCTTCGTTCTCTCCACTCTGGGATCTTTAATATCTTGGAAGTGCTGAACTAAACTTTTTTGAATACAAGCGATATCTGCCACTTCTGTTAGCTTTCTCTCAGGAGGAAAATTTTTCTGAGTATCGGCAGTTTTGTTGTCAAAGCCTTGAAACATATAGGGTATTTTTTGAGATTTTCAACTACAGTATTACTGTCATCTCACTGATCTGTGTTAGGAGTCAAGTGTGCTGTCTACACAGTCTCTTATGCTTATTTTGTTAACTTTGTCAAGTTCATATTATACCAAATTAGATGAGCTTACCCTG
>NZ_JAUBOV010000155.1:0-6730 GCF_036700405.1 Microcoleus sp. T3_D1 | reverse complement strand
AAAGGCTGATTCCTTGCTCCGCCTACACTTTAAGCCGCTAGGCTTTCCGTTTTCGCGGAAACGGGTCGCACGTTGAGTAGATATTCACGAACTTCGTAACCTTGTAGTTCGCCTTGTTGGTACTCAACGCCGGAGATATCAGGATTTTCTAGTTGTTGTAGGTCAAATCTGACAAGCTCTTGAACGATCAAACTGATTGGTGCAAGTCTGCGTAATTTGTTAACCCAAGTTAGGGTGGTTTCTACCCGGTGCTGCAAGGATGGTGCTAACCAACCTTTTTGGCGGGTACGGTTTAAAAACCTTGCTTGGCGGTAGCGAGTATGACGGTTTCGTCTTCCTCGACGCAGTGCGCGACGGGAATCAAGACTTGCTTTGATGGCTTGACCTCGATGAGTTAGTTCAGCGCCAAAAATTACTTTCTCACCTTCTAGTAAAGCGATGCCAGTAGTTTTAGAACCTGGATCTAACTTGAGACTAATTGATTCAATAGTTGCTGTTACCACCTTTTTGAGAATAATTGTGAAGGGGAACCTTCTAAAAACAGCCGCTTTACGGGCAGTTAACAACTTGTGAGCCATTGACGGCTTACAAGGTGTTAGTGGTCTTTTGTTTGTATCGAGTACGAAAATAAAGTTGGACATTGTTGCGTCCCTCCACTTGCGTGTAATGTTAGCTTCGCCAATGTTATAAAAGCTTTTTAAACCTGCAACACTGCCGAGCGTGACTTTAAGACTGTTTAATTGCAGATGACAGAGCAGGGAACTAGCTTCGCATTCGCCTGGTGTCGTGACTTGAATAACGTAGATTTCAAGAATCTTAGGCTGGTCAGCATAGCTTGCTCGATTTCTCTTGCAAGCTCAGTGGCTTTAGCCCTGAGTTACTGACCTAGTTATTAACCCGCTGAAAACTTTCGCCATACTTTAGTGTAAGGAAGAAGGAAGAAGGAAGAGGGAAGAGGGAAGAGGGAAGAGGGAAGAGGGAAGAGGGAAGAGGGAAGAGGGAAGAGAGAAGAAGGAAGAGGGAAGAGAGAAGAAGGAAGAGGGAAGAAGGAAGAAGGAAGAAGGAAGAAGGAAGAAGGAAGAAGGAAGAAGGAAGAAGGAGGATTTTTTCCATCTCAGACTCTCAGACTCTCCCACTCTCAGACTCTCAGACTCTCCCACTCTCCCCCTATACCGATCGCAATTAGTTAACAGAGACAGAATCACACTTGACTGTCCCCCGCCGTTCCATCTTTTTTCTGTCCGGGTTGAGAGCGTTTAATGGCATCGCAGGTTACAGTCGCCCTATTGGCTATCTGGAACACCTCGCAAGATTTGGTAAACGAATATATTTCCGGTCTAAAAACCAGCCCCAGCCAAGTGGCCTGCATATCTAACTGATAGCGGGACTCTCCTTGGACGATCGAAGTTTTGACATCCCAGCTCGCATCTTCTGGGACTATCCCAGTTGTTATTAAGGCTTGATTCCGCAGAAAAAATCGCTCGTTGTCAATATCTATTAACATTTGCTCTACTTGCGCCCACGGTTTTGTGCGGGCTTCATTTCGCAGGTATCCCTCCATTGCATTGAGGATGACAACTCCTCGGGAGCGGTTAATAGTTGGCCGTTGAAATGTCACCACATAATCGCTTTGCCTTAAATCCTGAGATAAAACGCTCGGATACTGTTGTATCCAACCTTGAATTAAAAAGTGAAAAGCAAACCAACAGGAAAACAGCAGGTGAACTAGAGTAATCATCAAAAACTGAGGGCGCACCAACGACCTGATACCTTCCCGTTTTGACTCGCTATTCCAAATCTCTATTGTAGCAAGAACTGCTACTGCTATAAGTGGGCCGGATATCCATGCTATTTCCTTCCTATCCGACGGCAATCTTATCAGTAACCACAAGCCAATTAAGATGCTTGTCACCCACGGACTCAGACTTACTCCTTTAATCACAAAAGGTTGCTGACTCGTCAGCAAACCCATTGAAAGTGTAAATAATAACCAGCTCATATCAAAAAGCAGAGTTCTCGTCCGCCAGTCAGTTACGGCGGCCACTGTCAGCAAAGCTAAAAAGATGCTGAGCAGTAAAGGAGTCTTCCAGTGGACAACTTTAGGCGGAATCATCGCCTTTTGGATTTTTTTATTGGTTTCCCAAAGGTTGTTCGTCAGCTTAGTGAGTTGCTGAGTAACATCAAAAAATTGCTTCATCATAAATTTCAATACACGCTTTGCAAAAACAACAAGGTTAAAATAACGAGATTGCTAACAGTGTGGGCGATTAAAATTCCCCCAAACTGGGTAGTTACTTGAAAAGTTTTTTTGGCAGGACGGCGGGTGAGGGTTGGCGGCCCTAAAAACTGAGGTTTGGAAGCTTTTTTATTGCCGACAACCATGTTCTCTATGAATTCTAATCCCTGCCATTTAGCTAGAAAAGTTACTGCTAATACTGAGAGGGCTATCATAGTTATGGGAGCGTAAACATTATCCGCTCTGCCTAATAAGATATAACCGATAAGCTGTTCCCGCAAATCTTTGCTAAGAACGCTTTCAATGCCGAACAAAACTAACCAGCCTACGAAAGTGCAAGATAGATTGAGGATGGCTGTATATTCAATGCTGGTTTTGGGGCCGAGTTTAAGTAGTTTTTGCAAAAACCACGATTCGATCGCGATCGCCAAAAACATAATTAAAATTTGCACCAAAACAGTCCGAAATGGGAAAACACTCGCAATCATAAGCCTTTAGGTATATCAGTCCGTGTTAAATTTTAATTGTACAGCACAAACGGAATAATCTTAACCGGAGGTTTGAGCACCAGATTGCCTTAGATCGCTGCTTAAAAAATTGGGGGTTAGGACTTATCGTATAATCTGTTGAGATCCGCCAACAGAATGGAAAAATTAAACATTCAAGGCGCGCGATCGAATACCCACCCCGATACAGACTCAAATAACTGCTGATTATGGTAAGGAATGGCATTGGTATTCGGACAGCCTCATCCCGGTCGGAACGCGCCGCGGGTCAGATTCACGTCTACGACGGCGCTGGTAAAGGCAAGTCTCAGGCAGCTTTGGGAGTAGTGTTGCGCTCGATCGGGCTGGGTATCAATTCTGACTCGCCCACGCGAGTCTTGTTGCTGCGCTTTCTCAAAGGCCCCGGCCGCTCCTACGACGAAGACGGGGCAATAGAAGCCTTGCAACGGGCATTTCCGCACTTGATCGACCAAGTGCGAACCGGCCGTGCCGAATATTTTGGGGCCGAAGCAATCACCCGCTTCGATCGCGCCGAAGCTCAGCGAGGCTGGGATATCGCCAAAGGAGCGATCGCAAGCTCGCTCTATTCCGTCGTGGTACTAGACGAACTAAACCCGGTATTGGACTTGGGTTTGCTGCCAGTTGACGAAGTAGTCCAAACCCTCAAAAACAAACCAGAATATTTAGAAGTCATCGCCACAGGGCGAGCGGCCCCCGAAGCTTTGCTGGAGATTGCCGACTTACACTCAGAAATGAAGCCCCACTATCGCCCCGCAGCGGCAGAGCATCATATTTCGGGGATCGAAATATACACGGGAGCCGGGAAAGGCAAGTCTACGAGCGCTTTGGGCAAAGCTTTGCAGGCAATAGGTAGGGGTATCAGTCAAGACCAATCTCACCGGGTGTTAATCGTGCAATGGCTCAAAGGCGGCACCGGTTATACAGAAGATGCGGCGATCGCAGCTTTGCGCCAAAGCTACCCGCAGCTAGTAGATCACCAGCGGTGCGGCCGAGATGCTATAGTTTGGCGGGGGCAACAGCAAGAGCTAGACTGCATAGAAGCAGAACGCGGCTGGGAAATCGCCAAATGTGCGATCGCCAGCGGCTGGTACAAAACGATTATTCTCGACGAACT
Source organism: Microcoleus sp. T3_D1 (assembly GCF_036700405.1). Taxonomy (NCBI): domain Bacteria; kingdom Bacillati; phylum Cyanobacteriota; class Cyanophyceae; order Oscillatoriales; family Microcoleaceae; genus Microcoleus; species Microcoleus sp. T3_D1. Next base: position 2,853 of record NZ_JAUBOV010000155.1, on the reverse strand, counting down.
CAATCCCACAGTAGACTTAGAACTGCTGCCGGTAGAGCCGATCGTCGAAGCCCTGCTACGCAAGCCGCGGGATACAGAAATTATTATCACCGGGCGCTGCCACAAACCCCACGCTTACTTTGACTTGGCAAGCGTACACTCCGAGGTATACTGTCACAAACACTACGGCGATCGGGGCGTAGAACTAAAGCGGGGCGTAGACTTTTAAAGCCCGGAGCGGTACTCGGTTCAATCCGGGTCAGAATTATTAAATGACGGCCCTGCCTGGAAAACCGGAAATTGCCACAAAGCCTTGTTACCAAGTAACAAATCTCCCAATTTCCCTTGTCTTCCCGATCACCCAGATCAGCCTTTTTTAATCTTTAATTTCCTCCCCCGGACGCGATCCCCGACCGCCAATCCAGAATGGAACATTAAGAATATGAGCCGCGTCTTGTAGAGCGTGAGCACCTGAGACAGTGCACCAGGATTATTAAAGGGTGAAGACTTTGAAAATAAAAGCTTACAAGCAAAAAATCCGCGAGGGAGAAAGTCTAGACAGGGTTAAGGCCAGTAGGCTAGACTTGCGGCTGGCAAACAGGTTAAACTACAGCGGAATCCAAACATTCGGTGTTCTAGGCAGTGTCTGTAGTCGCACCAGCGATGACCAACAAGTAGAGGAGTGAAGCTTTATGACAACGTTAAATGACGATTCTAATCAAGTAGATTTAAACCTTCCGGGACTGGGCCCGGATACAGTATTCGCCGCAGAGGGGACGGATTTCGTTAGAACTTCCACCCTGGGCGGCAGCTTAATATTTGGCCAAGCCGATAACGATACTCTGATTTCCGTCGGCCCGAACGATACCATATACGGCGGCGAGGACGAAGATTCAATCAGATCCCAGCGGACTCCGGCTTTGCTGTTTGGGGACACAGGCAATGACACCATAGTCGCTGAAGCCCGCGCTAGCCTGTACGGCGGTCTGGGAGAAGACTTGATCCAAGGTACTGTCGAAGCTAACCTCATTTTTGGTAATGAGGGGGCAGATACGTTGCTGGGAGGGGCGCAGAGAAGAGACTCCCTCTACGGCGGCAAGGGCAATGACGCGATCGGCTTCTTCATCGCAGGCGGTGGCAACAACCTCGGTCTTCCCCTAACCGGAGGCTTCGCTGGCAATGAAGGGAGCAACTTCTTGCGGGGTGATTTGGGCGACGACTCGGTTGTAGGTATCAATGTAAGAGACAGTCTCTTTGGCGGTAGAGGCAACGACACCCTACTAGGTGTGGCCAGCAACAGCTACCTCTCCGGCGATCTTGACAACGACACCTTATTCATTGCCAACAGTACCCAGACAAGCCCATTTGCTAGCGGCGTCATCACGATCGGCATTGAGAGAACCACCTTGATTGGCGGTGGCGGCAACGATTCTCTCGAAGGCGGTATCGGCGACTTTGGCGGCGGCAGAAACTTCTTTGAGGGCGGGGACGGCAACGACACAATCAGGGTTTTTGCTACGCAGGATACCGCGCTGGGAGGTGCAGGCGACGACTTCATCCAGTCATCCACGGTGCCGAATGTACTTTCGAGCGTAGGCGCACAGAGTTCATTTCCAGGCTTCGCGGGTCGCAACTCGCTCGACGGCGGAGTGGGCAACGACACGATCGTTGCAGCTTTTGTGACGGATACAATGATTGGCGGTGAAGGCAACGACAGCCTGAGCGGTATCTTTACTAATGCAGTCGGTGGAGATGGCAACGATACTATCGATGCTACCAAGGCCATTTTTGCTGGTACTGGTACTGCTTTGATTACTCTCGACGGCGGGCTGGGCAACGATCGGTTAATTGGCTACACCAATCCTACTACTGGCAGCAGCTTCACCGTCACCAACCTCATGAACGGTGGCGTGGGAAGTGACACCATCGTCTTTGGCACCCAGGGCGATCGCATAATTGGCAACATGGAGGGTAACGACTTCATCTCCTACGCTAGCGGCGTCACCTTTAGCGGCACAGTCGCCAACTTGATTACCGATACCTTAGGCAGCAACTTTATTACTGGTGGCAACGGCACTGATTCCATCACTACTGGTAACGGAGATGACATCCTGTTCGGCGACTCATCCAGTGCCGACTCCCTCGCCGGGGACGATACCTTAAATTCCGGCGCCGGAAACGACACCATGCTGAGCGGCTTTGGTAAGGACTATTTGATCGGAGGCGACGGTAACGACTCTCTCGGCGGCGGGCCTGGTGCTGACACGCTGATTGGCGGATCGGGTAATGACAGCTTCTACTACAACAACTTCGGCGAGGGCGCCGTGGGTACCGACACAGACCAAATCGGCGATTTTACGGTCGGCCAAGACAAGTTTATCTTCCAAATCAATGGCTCCAACGGCTTCCCCAACTTGAGGGTAGTGCCAAATACGAATCGACTTTCTTCGCAGGCGTTCTTGGCGCTTGAGAGTGGGGCGTACAACAGCAGTTTTGCTCCAGCCGGGGCGGGCGCGTCAGAGCCGTTCGTCTTTTATCAAAATGCAGACGGACGACTAGGATATGACCCTGACGGTATTTCTGGTTCTAACCCAGGCGTTACGCTGGCAGTTCTAAATGGCAGACCGGGCATTACGGCTGCTGACATTACCCTGATTTAATTTGGGTAAAAGAGGGTGGGGTGGATTCTGAAACATCGCCCTACCAACTCTCAAAACTAATTGTGCTATGTTTCGAGCTGGGGATATCCATCCCCGGCTTTTTTGTGGGCATTGGGAATTGGGCCGAAAAGTAGAATCTGTAGATACTGTCTTGACCTGTCAAGGGGTCGCGAGTAAATAATTGGGGTCGAAAGGCTTTTGGGACTTTAAAATC
>NZ_JAUBOV010000154.1:0-6890 GCF_036700405.1 Microcoleus sp. T3_D1 | reverse complement strand
CATCTTGCCTGTTCATGACAGAGGTGCAAACAGAAAATCCATCTGTTGTGGAACAGGCATCTTGCCTGTTGCTGACAGAGGTGCAAACAGAAAATCCATCTGTTGTGGAACAGGCATCTTGCCTGTTGCTGACAGAGGTGCAAACAGAAAATCCATCTGTTGTGGAACAGGCATCTTGCCTGTTCATGACAATGGTGCAAGATTTGAGTTAAAAGCGACTGAAAACTAAAACTGAAAACTAAAACAGATATCCTCCTCAAGCCTCATAGCAAGAACTTCCGTTTTGAGATAAGGATTTTTAACCCCTAGCGGGCCAAACCGCAGTCGGCGGTAATTATTCAGCAAACCGAACCTCCACAGACGGATAACACCCTAATTGAAGCATTAACATCGCCGTTACGTTTCGTTACGATAAGGAGACAGAGAGAAAAACCTCTCATTCGTAAAATCAGAGGTAGCCATTATGAACGGTACATTTCGCGTCGGCAACCTGTTTGGGATTCCCTTCTTTGTCAACGCATCTTGGTTTTTAGTTCTGGGTTTAGTAACCTGGCAGTACGGCGGCGCATTAGCTGCCCTGTTTCCCACATTGGGCCCCGTAGTGCCCTGGATGCTGGGATTATTCACAGCGTTACTGTTATTTGCTTCCGTATTAGCCCACGAATTAGGACACAGTTGGGTAGCCATCAAACAGGGAATTGGCGTGAAATCGATTTCGCTATTTCTGTTTGGCGGACTGGCTAATTTAGAAAGAGAATCCAAAACCCCAGCCGAAGCATTTTGGGTAGCCATTGCAGGCCCGTTGGTTAGCTTATTTTTATCCGGTTTGTTAACAGCGATCGGCATCGGTGCTGGTCTCACAGGCCCCGCAGCGGCCATCGTCGGACTTTTAGCTTCCATCAACTTAGTTCTAGCCTTATTTAACTTAATTCCCGGTTTGCCCCTCGACGGCGGCAACATCCTCAAAGCGATCGTCTGGAAAATTACCGGCAACCCTTACAAAGGTGTAATTTTTGCTAGCCGCGTCGGTCAAATAATTGGTTGGATTGCCATTGCTACAGGCGTATTCGGCAATATTTGGAATCTGGTAATCGGTTGGTTCTTACTGCAAAATGCCGGTCAATCTGCACAATATGCCACAGTCCAAAATAAACTAGCAGGATTGACAGCCGCAGATGCTGTGACGCCCGAAAGCCCGATCGTCTCCCAAGACTTGTCCCTCAGAGAATTTGCCAACAATTACGTTATCGGTAGCGCCCATACCTGGCGCAGGTTCCTGGCAACAGATGATGCCGGACAATTGGTAGGGGCGATCGACCTTGACGACCTCAAAACCATTCCTACCGGACGCTGGCCCGAAGTTTTAGTGAAAGAACTCCTGAAGCCGATCGAGTTTTCCACAACCGTCAAACCAGAATTATCCCTCCTCGAAGTCGTCACCCTCCTAGAACAACTCAAAGTACAAGAACTACCGGTCATTCGCGAAAATGGTGTCCTTGTCGGACTTGTAGAAAAAGCTGAAATTGCCCGCTTGTTGCAAAGACAAGCCGAAGCGAACCCCGCTTAATATCCTCAGATACTTGACAAATAATAGTTAACCCCCTCGATTTCCCCTTACCAAAAGGGCGATCGGGGGGGTTAACTGTAAGTTTAATTCACCGCGCTCGATCGCTTCAGCGTTAAGTTGATTTACCTACTGGGTATGTTCGAGAAAAGAAATCAGCTTTTATTCAACTCTCTTTCCCGTCTGGGCGATCAATTTCTCGGCGAGCTCTTCGACTGCTTTGTCTCCGTTGCGAAAGGACAGATAGCCGACAATCCCAACTGCTGCGACGATTTGCAGCACAAAAGAGGCCACTAGAACGCAACGCAGGGGGATTTTTGTTTGGTGTTGAGAAGTTTTAGTCGCGAATCGGGGCAAAGGCATAGGCTGATGACTAATTGCTCCCTAACACTTTAACTGTTCCAGCCTGTAATTGCACTTACGGGCGATCGAGGTGTTTCCTTGCCCTCAAAACACCTCCCACACAGACACAAATCATGAGCAAGCACGAGACTTATAGCTGGTAAAAGTATAGTCATCTATTACATGACATGGGAGGCCTTCGGCCCCTCCCCCTTCACTTTTACTTTGAGCGGATTGACCCGCATTGGCCCAGCTACGCAGCTCCCTATCCCATTGCTCAATGCTTTTGGGAGTGCTTTTGCCACGATCGTGTAATACCCCTTCACGAAGCGCATTAATTAACAAACCATCTGCGGTTTTGTACAAACCTCTGTGGATCTGTTTGCCAATCGCGTCGCTGCATGAGTGATAGGTGTGCCTCGTAAATAAAGGCAGCGTTGAAAGCGGTTGCTTGGGCAGTCCAAATCCTTCTGCTCAGTCAGCATATACTACTCCTGACTATCTTTGACGAGAAACTTAATGAAGTTTTACAATACAATTTTAGATTTTAGACTTCGAGGGTGAGCGCTCAGTCGAACGATTGGGAGCATCTCAGTTTTGTAAAAAGCATTTTTTTTATTGTAGTGCGAGCGTCCCCGCTCGCGTATTGTACAATACGCGAGCGGGGACGCTCGCACTGTAAATGCAAAACTGAGATGCTCCCGAACGATTTTAGATTTTAGATTAAATAATTGGGGATGAAGGAGGAAGCTCGTGCTTTGGAGTTTGCCGACAGTTGCATTCTTTTTTTTAAACTGGTATTACGGACTCTTGGCCCAGAATACCTCCGCCATTTTCTTGCTTTGTTCGGTTTCGTAGCTCAACCTAACCTGCTTCTTGCCTGGAACCTCGACCATCGAAACTCAACATTCATCCGTTACATCCGGTACAAAATCAGTTGCCGAACTTCTCTTCAACAGCTACGCGGAAAATCCCCCGCTTGTCCAAACGGATATAGCGAGGGGCAAGAATAGGTATTCTCGGAAAATATAAAGTGGTGGCAGTGGCTTTTGTCGAGCCATTGCCATCTATAGAAGCCATACTTTTTTAGGCTCACAGAAAGATTTCAGAGCCAACTCTCTGCTTGCAGTCAATGCTTGAAGTCAAACCAACCTGTTCAAGCAAGAAGTCAAAGCAAGTCGTAAAAGCCTAGGATTCTTCTTCTTCTCGATCGATTTGGCGCAGGTGAATGTGCTTGCGTCCCAGAGAGATTTCAAATTCATCTCCTGGCTGGAGTTCCATCTGTTTCGTGTAGGCGGCTCCAATCAGTAAGTTGCCGTTAGATTGAACGCTAATCCGATAGCTGGCAGAGCGTCCGCCGCGTCCATTGCCGTTTTGCTTCCCGTCTAGCTGAATGCCTTCTGCATCAATCAGCGCATTCAGGAATTTCATCATGTTGACCCGTTCTACGCCGTTCTTGGTAACGGTGTAGTAGCCACAGGCTCTAGCTTTTTCTTCCTTGGTAAGGTTCTCTAGGTCTTTGACCTTTTTGATCAGATCTTCGCCTTCAAGGGGTTCGATATTTTTCTTTTTAGCCATTTACTGAGTCCTGAAATATTCAACTGGTGTACGGATTTTTTCTCGGTTGGTTTTTGGTTTGACCAAGAAACTTTAGCTTTATAGCTGGTCGTAAAACCATATTACACCGATCGGCTCAATTGTTAACCACTATTATCTAAATATTTTTAACAACCTGCAGTCTTTCTTGAGGAGTAGCTGCAGCCGGTGCGAGCAATCTCTAAACTCGGTAGCATAAGCTATCAGCTATCAGCTAGCTGAATATTTGCCCCGCTCTTAAAATCTCATGAAGTTAACCACACGCGGACACTACAGTGTCAAAGCATTACTGGATCTAAGTTTGCAACCTCGCTTTGGCCCGACATCGGTGAAATCGATAGCGAAGCGACAGGAGTTACCTGCTCCGTATCTAGAAAAATTGCTGATTGAAATGCGACGAGCCGGTTTAGTCCAATCTGTTCGGGGTTCCCAAGGAGGATATCAATTAGCCCGCCAGCCCGCTCAAATCTCTTTAGGACAAATCTTAGAGGCTGTAGGTGAAACTATTGAACCTTTACCTCGACATTTTCCCGACGCGACACAAGCAGAGGACTGGGTAACATTCAGTTTGTGGAACCGATTGCACAAAAAACTTGCCGAAGCGCTGTACAGTATTTCCCTCGAAGACTTATACTATGATGTCCGCAGTTGGCAAGCGGCTCTTGGGGAAGAAACTAGCTTTATCATTTAAATGGTAAGTTCATTCATTCGATCGCCAGCAATCACACATGGACGCAACACTTGTTACCTACTTTGGCGGCTGTCACTGCGGTGCTGTCCGCTTCCGTGTCGCCGTTGACAAACACGAAGCATCTGATTGCAACTGCTCTATCTGTAAAAAGAAGGGATTTTTGCACCTCATTGTGCCGCCGGAACGTTTTACCTTGCTCAGCGGCGAAGATGTTTTGACAACCTATACATTTAATACAGGAACTGCTCAACATACTTTCTGCCGAATTTGCGGCATTCACTCGTTCTATCGCCCCCGATCGCATCCCGATCATTTCGATGTCAACGTCCGCTGTCTTGACGACTATGCCATCGAACACTTTCAGATCCTACCCTTTGACGGTGTTAATTGGGAGCAGAACGTACACTTGCTCCGCGACGAAAGTAATCTCAGCCGTTAAAATTGCAGCTCAAAAATCTTGCCTCCGCAAGGGTAGGAGTAGTTAAAACCTGCGCTACCATTGCGATCGCTCCTGCTCGGCCGGACTATCAAGTTTGACACAATATATAATGATGCCGGATGAATTTCCTGTTTTGATTTTAGCTGCGGTGTTGGATTATTCGATCGGCGATCCTTGGGGTTGGCCGCATCCCGTGCAGGCGATGGGTTGGGCGATCGACCGCTATACTCGATTTGTCTTTAATATATGGAATAATCCCGCAGGTAAAATGCCTGAAGCAGAGGATCGTCCCGCTGGCGAGCGGCACAAACTGCTGCTACGAGGTGCTGGTACAATACTAGCGATCGGGCTGATTGTAGGCAGTTATACTGTCAGTTGGTCGATCGTCCAAGCTGCTAGTTGGGTACATCCTCTTTTAGGTATTGCCATACAGACCATTTTGCTGGCAAGCTGTTTTGCAGGTCGCAGTTTGAGGGCCGCAGCAGAAGATGTGCTAGCACCTTTAAATGTTGGAGATTTAGTCAAGGCGCGAGAAAGGTTGAGCCTTTACGTCGGCCGGGATACCGAAAACTTATCCGAGCCGGAAATTCTGCGAGCAGTGTTAGAAACTGTAACAGAGAATGCAGTCGATGGCGTGACAGCACCGCTATTTTATGCCTTACTTGGGTTCGCTCTGCCGCATCTATTATTAAGTGTTACCGATCGCCCGATCGATCCTAACTCGATGTGGGCGAGTGCGATCGTCCCCTTGGCGATCGCTTACAAAGCAGCCAGCACATTAGATTCTACCGTCGGCTACAAAGAAGCGCCATACACCGATTTAGGATGGTTTAGCGCCAAACTAGAAGACGTGCTGACGTGGATTCCTTGCCGGCTAACAGTGATTACTTTAGCCGTTATATCTGGCAAACCGATTTACATTTGGCAAATTTGTCAGAGAGATGCTGTTAAAGATGCCAGCCCCAATTCCGGTTGGAGCGAGTGCGTTTACGCCGCCATCTTGGGAGTACAACTAGGAGGTACCAATTCCTATCGCGGAGTTCTCAAACACAAACCGCTGTTAGGCGAGCCGGTTCACCCGATCGCAGCGCCGCTAATTTGCCAAGCATTGCAATTAACTCGGTATTGCTTTCTGATTTGGTTGGGACTATCATTGCTTTTTTATACCTTATTATGTTTGAGTCGCTAACTGATGACCTCACCCGAACAGTCCAGGAGACAGAAATAACGTATTTCTGTCCTTGTTAGCGATCCAAGCATTGCAATCGCAGCATCGGCTTTTCATCCATTCGGGGTAAGTCCTGCAGAAGACAGAGATCAGCCACCGACAGCAGCAAAAAAAGTTTTGACCGAAAGCATCCAGGATACAAGCCCCCGGATTCATCCGTCCAGAAATAAAAAACCTGTATCCGATCAACAAGCCCCCGAATTTATCCGTAGGGTCAATGCTAAAATCTAAAATCTAAAATCTAAAATCTAAAATCGATTGACCTTTGTTCAAACCCCCAGATTCATCGGTCAAGTCCATCTATCTAAAATCTAAAATTGTTCGATCCGCCAACAGCCAACAATTAGCTCGCAGCAACCCATGACTAAAATTATCCAAATTTTATCCCCTGATGAAGTGAGGCGCACTCTCACCCGCGTCGCTTCCCAGATTGTCGAAAAATCAGGGAATCCCTCGGAGTTAGTGCTGTTGGGCATTCATAGTAGAGGAGTGCCTTTAGCTCAAATTTTGGCAGATCAAATTGAAGTGCTCGAACAAGTCAAAGTATCCGTGGGCGCTTTGGATATTACCTTTTACCGAGATGACTTGGATCGAGTTGCGATGCGGACACCGGCTAAAACAGAAATTCCTTTCGATTTGACGGGCAAAACCGTGGTGTTGGTAGATGACGTTATATATAAAGGCAGAACGAGTCGAGCGGCTTTGAATGCGGTAAACGATTACGGGCGGCCGGAGAAAATTTGGTTGGCGGTATTAGTCGATCGCGGCCACCGAGAAGTACCGATTCAGCCGGATTTTACGGGTAAAAAGTTGCCGACTGCAAAGGAAGAACAAGTTAAGGTTTACGTTCAAGATCTCGACGGGCGGGACGGAGTGGAGTTAATTAAGGGTTGATACGATTTGAGATTTGAGATTTGAGATTTTAGATGGGCAAAACTGACTGTTCGACTAAATTAGGAATGAGAATTAAATAACTTCCACAAGATTGTGGGATGGGCGTCCCGCCCGTCCTTTTTGGACGGGCGGGACG
>NZ_JAUBOV010000153.1:0-6898 GCF_036700405.1 Microcoleus sp. T3_D1 | reverse complement strand
CCCGCCCGTCCTTTTTGGACGGGCGGGACGCCCATCCCACTTTCAAGAGTGGAAGTTATTTAATTCTCATTCCTTACGCTCTTGTGGGGAGTAGGGGTTGAGCAGGAACTCCCGCCATCAAGCTTAAATTTAAAGGCAAAATAGCTTATGGGGTAACAACCCAGAATATTTTTGGCCTAAACTGGGTTTTTTGCATAATTTCTCCACAAAAAAGGGAGAAAAGCCGTTTTCTTTTCCCCCAAGTTTTCCTTCTGCCTCAAGCGCGAGCTCAAAACTATTCCAAATTCGAGTCCGGGTAGTGATTGCGAATTTGTTCGGCTTCGGGACAATCGTCAGAAACTAGGGGTTCGCAGTTAGTTCGGGATACCGAAGCCAACTTCTGGGATACAGCTCCAATACTTTCAAGACGCACCATTTCTTCCCATGAGCTGATTTCGTCTTCTTCGTCGGTTTCGTAGCGCAGCGTGACTAGATCCCCTTCAATATCTAGGATACGAGCGCGCTCTATCCAACGTTGCTGATCTCGAAGAAAAATAGAAACCTCACGACCATCACAACAGAGTTGATAGATTTTGCGCTGTAGCATTTGTCAGTTCTCCTGCGCAGTGTAACTTGCTTAAAATATGGTCTGTTTACCGTAACGTACTTTGGGTTTTACATCGGAAGGCACAGCCGTATGGACTGGCCAGTTTCACGTTTTCCGCAACTTTTGTACCGATGGGAGTTACCAAATTTGATTTTACCACCAAATCTATCGAGTACGCCATTTATCCAATTACAGGTTTTCCAGTCAGTGGCATCCCTCGTGAGAGGCATTTGCCAGCATAGATCCGAGCATTAGGACTTGACGACGGCACGCGATTAACAGCGACAATAACAACAGACTCTGCCTCAAAAATCTCGCTCTCTTTTGCCTCAAGTCCCCCAGAAACAAGAGTGTTTCGACGTTTGTTCGATCGCCCACTAACGCCGTCAAGGCTCAATCTCAAATCTCAAATCTCGAAGCGAAAGCTCTAAAGCGACACTCAAACAGCCACAATAAAAACAGACTCTGCCTCAGAAATCTTCCTCTCTTCTGCCTCAAGTCCCCCAGAAACCTCTTGTTGCGACGTTTGTTCGATAGTCCACTAACCCCTTTGAACTCAATCTAAAATCTAAAATCTAAAATCTAAAATCGATTGTTCGATCGCCCGCTAACGCCGTCAAGGCTCAATCTCAAATCTCAAATCTCGAAGCGAAAGCTCTAAAGCGACACTCAAACAGCGACAATAAAAACAGACTCTGCCTCAGATATCTCGCTCTCTTATGCCTCAACTCCCCCAGAAACAAGAGTGTTTGCAGGTTATTTCTAGCCCCCAGTACCCCCTATGAACTCAATCTAAAATCTCAAATCTAAAATTTAAAATCGATTGTTCGATCGCCCGCTAACGCCGTCAAGGCTCAATCTCAAATCTCAAATCTCCAAGCGAAAGCTCTAAAGCGACACTCAAACAGCGACAATAAAAACAGACTCTGCCTCAGATATCTCCCTCTTTTCTGCCTCAAGTCCCCCAGAAACAAGAGTGTTCGGAGGTTATTTCTAGCCCCCAGTACCCTATGTGAACTCAATCTCAAATCTCAAATCTCAAATCTCAAATCGATTGTTCGGAGTGTGATAAAAATCACTGACAGCAGGCAGCCCCTAAATGTAGAAAATGGTGGCGGCCAACAACTAGCTTCAAAACGGGCAGCGGAACCTGTGGCGGTTAAGCTAAAAGAATTGCGGTTCCGTTCAAAACAAATTGGAGTCATCGCTCGTGCGTATTAAGGAGGCTAATTGATGGTGTACGCAGAAAATTGGTCGCAGCCGTCTATCTTGGAGCTAGCGCGATCGGGCAACTTTCAAGCCCTGAATTACTGGATTGACAGCTTGCTGCGCCCCGAAGGGATTTATGCCCGCGTCGAACAGGCTCAGGCCGGCTGCGTCCAAATCATCGTAGAATTCCAGCGCGAATTTGCGCCAGATACTACCTTACTGGGGAGCACTATCCGGGAAGGCTTAGTCAAATTTATTTGCCACCAACTCTGGAGACTAAACTCGCCAGCAGTACAAGGAGTGCGAATTCACGCGCGCTTGGCTGGGGATGCAGACATTCTCTGGAAACAGTCAGTGCGAATTGTGACTCCGGCAAACCGCCAGCGGCGGCGTTACCGTTCCCTACCGGTCGTCGATTGGGTTAAATTTAAAACGTATCGTTCTCTGCTGCTAGTGGGATCGGCACTTGCCTCATTTATTTTAGGGTGTTGGGTCAGCTACCACGAAGCTCTGACCCTGCAGTTAGGATCTCCAGTATCCGGCTACCAGCAAACTGCTGGAATTTCGGGGCCGCCTCCAAAACGTGCGGATACGGTGCAAGCAGCCTTAGAAGTAATACCAGTAGTACAGCAAAAGCAAGTTGCTAATCCTTACGACCCAACAGTAACGCTGATGTTCGGAGGAAATGTGAATCTATCGGATGCGCTTGGAGCATCTGCTGCCAACGATCACCAATGGGCTTTCGCCAATATGGACGAGTATCGGCAAGCAGATGTGGCGATGGTTAACCTAGAAAACTCCCTGACTCGCTCTACATTGGGCTCTGGCAAAAAACAATTAAATTTTAAAGCCGATCCCGAATCGGTGAAAGTATTAACAGCCGGAGGAGTAGATATTGTCAATCTGGCAAATAGCCGCGCTATGGATTACGAGGAACCGGGGCTGGTGGAGACTATGAATACTCTAGATAATAGTGGGATTCAACACCTGGGGGCCGGCAGAGATATTAAAGAAGCGAGGCGTCCAGATATTATTGAAGTTAAGGGTCAGCGGATTGCCTACCTCGGTTATTACGATGCCGAGCTTAACGTCGCCGACCAAGGGAAAGCCGGCACTAACCCCCGCCGCAACAATCGCGTGGCCGAGGATATTCGAGCTCTTAGGGGTCAGGTAGACTGGATTATTGTTAATTACCACTGGGGAGTCGAATTGGCAGATTATCCGGGGGACTGGCAGATTGATTTGGCTCGGTTCACGATCGACCAAGGAGCTGATTTGGTAGTGGGACACCATCCCCAGGTACTGCAAGGTGCAGAAATTTATAAGGGCCGCCCGATAGTTTACTCGCTGGGTAATTTTATATTCGGCCCGAATGCTCGCAGGGATTACGATACCGCCGTCCTGAAAGTATCGCTCAAAGACAGGAATATGAAGGTAGAGTTTCTGCCTGTGGAGGTGAAAAAGTTTCAGCCGAAGGTGGTGAAGGGAGCCGCAGCAGATCGCATCCTCAAACGCGTCGAGCAAATTTCTAGTATTTTCGATCGACCGATGCCATCTTCTGTAGTTCTCGAAGCCCTAGTCCAGCCAGGATCGGCATCAAAAACTCCAAATTCGACCTTGCCAGGAGCAGCCAAGAGCGGTACATACCAGCCCGGGCGAGGTTCCGGGGGAGCCTCCGGTGAAAGCAATCAGCAAGGCCCCGGACAACCCAAACCTACTTTGATTTTGCCGGCTTTGCCGGCTGCGCCCCAACAGCCGGACAACTCCTCATTTTTCCCGAACGGGACGGGGCCTGCAATTGAATCAAACCCACCTCCGAATCAAAATTTGCCACCGCGCATCTACCCCACTCAACCTCAAAATCCCAGCCGGGAACCAGATCCCTTTACAAAAGAGCCATTCATCAAAGAACCGTTTATTTCGCCCCCATCTCCCAATCAAGGAGCAGTGCCGAGTCCCCAAAGCTATCTTCCCCCCAATCGGGCTGTATCTTTTGAAGTCGCACTCAAAGGGCAGCCGACCTCAGCGATCGTTCCAGCTACCAGCAGCAACCGCTCCAAGCAGCGGATCGCCCTGCCCCCTATAGCTAGGAGCATTGGTTAGCCGGTGGGGGCCGGAGCGAGGATGCAGGGGAGGATAGGGGCGGTAATGGGTGAACATCAACTTACTAGCGACCAATTATTAACGATCGATTTACTGACAACCAATGATCAATGACCTACTACCGATGACAAATGTGTTTGCGATCGCGCTCAAGCAAAAGCAGTACAAAACCTATATCCTCTCCGACGAAACCGCTAACTCTACTCTAGAAGTTGTGCCGGAACGGGGCGGTATTGCCACTAGCTGGCTGGTTGAAGGCAAAGAAATCTTCTATTTGGACGCGGAACGGTTCGCCAATCCCGATCTAACTGTACGTGGCGGGATTCCCATCCTGTTTCCCATCTGCAGCAATCTCCCCGACAATACTTACACCCACAAGGGAGTGGAGCGTAAGCTCAAACAGCACGGCTTTGCTCGCGACTTGCCTTGGAAAATAGGCGAACAAGTTACGGAGGGTTGCGCCGCTCTTACGCTGATTCTCAATAGCAGCGACAAGACGCTGGCTGTTTATCCCTTTGATTTCCAACTAGCCTTCACTTATCAGATTAAAGGCAATTCTTTGGAAATTTTTCAGCGATACACCAATCTGTCTGCCGAACCCATGCCGTTTTCTAGTGGTTTGCACCCCTACTTTTTGGCGACGGACAAATCTAAGCTCCGCTTTGAGATTCCGGGGATGCAGTACAGAGATCAGAACACCCACCAAAAGGGTTATTTCACCGGGGTTTTTGACCCGACGCTGGATGAAATTGATGTTTCCTTTGACGAGCTCACTGGTCTTGCTGCTACTGTCACTGACGCGGCGAGCGGCTTGCGGCTGACCGTCAGTTACAACTCCAGCTATGGGAAGTTGGTTTTCTGGATGGTGAAGGGCAAGGATTTTTACTGTTTGGAACCTTGGACTGCTCCTCGAAATGCCCTCAACACTGGCGAACACTTGATTTATTTGCCCCCCGGCGCGACTTGCGAGATGCTGGTTCGCATGACTGCAAATTTTATTTAAAAAACACTTGCTATTTCAAATGAGGGGTGCTACTATTAGAAATTGTGTGCGGTAACAATGTTTTCGCGGGTCGCTAGCTCAGCGGTAGAGCATTCGGCTTTTAACCGATTGGTCTCGGGTTCAAATCCCGGGCGACCCATAAAAAATTTGTGAGTTAAAAATTTTGAGTTTTGAGCTGAATGCTCGGAACTCAAAATTTTGTTTTTTGAACTTTTTAGTAAATCTGGAAAGATAGTGCGCGATCGGTCGCAAATTGTCTTAATATTATCGTAAGAATTGAGCTTGTCCAAAATTCACTGCCCAAAAATCACAAATAATTAGGAGGAATATCTATGGCGCTTGTACCTATGCGATTGCTGCTCGACCACGCGGCTGAAAATGGTTACGGCCTACCGGCTTACAACGTCAACAACATGGAGCAAATCCAAGCGATCATGCGCGCTGCTGACGAAACCAACAGCCCTGTGATTCTGCAAGCTTCTCGCGGCGCTCGCTCCTACGCTGGCGAAAATTTCCTGCGCCACTTGATTTTGGCAGCAGTTGAAACCTATCCTCACATTCCCATTTCCATGCACCAAGACCACGGCAATGCCCCCGGCACTTGCTATTCTGCCATGCGCCAAGGTTTCACCAGCGTGATGATGGACGGTTCTCTGGAAGCGGATGCTAAGACTCCCGCCAGCTACGAGTACAACGTTCAAGTTACTCGCGATGTGGTGAATGTTGCTCATTCGATCGGCGTTAGCGTTGAAGGCGAACTGGGTTGCTTGGGTTCTCTGGAAACAGGGATGGGCGAAGCAGAAGACGGCCACGGCTTTGAAGGTGCGCTTTCTCACGATCAGTTGCTGACAGATCCTGAACAAGCTGTGGATTTCGTTGAGCAAACCGGCGTTGATGCTCTAGCAGTTGCGATCGGCACTTCTCACGGCGCTTACAAGTTCACTCGCAAGCCGACTGGCGAAATTTTGGCAATCAGCCGCATTGAAGAAATTCACCGCCGCTTGCCGAATACTCACTTGGTAATGCACGGTTCATCTTCTGTGCCCCAAGAATTGTTGGAAATCATCAACAGCAACGGCGGCAAAATCCGCGAAACCTACGGCGTACCTGTGGAAGAAATCCAAAAGGGCATCAAGTGCGGCGTTCGCAAGATCAATATCGATACTGACAACCGTTTGGCGATTACTGCTGCGGTGCGCGAAGCTTTGTTTGCCAAGCCCGATGAGTTTGATCCCCGCCACTTCTTGAAGCCGTCGATCAAGTATATGCAGAAGGTTTGTAGCGATCGCTATAATTCTTTCGGTTGCGCCGGTCACGGTACAAAGATTAAGCAAGTATCTTTGGACGATTTTGCAGCTAAGTATGCTAAAGGCGAATTGAGCTCTTCTGCTAAGAAGACTGTGGCTGTTTAAGAATTTTAGGTTTTAGATTTTAGATTTGTCTGAAGTCTAAAGTTATGATTGCCGGGTAGCTTTGAAGTTGCCCGGTTTTTGTTTTTGGAACTTTATCAAAAATTGGGTTGAAAACCCCATCCTTTTAGGACGACTTTTTCTGGCCCTTAGTATATTTTCTATTATGACAGCGAGAAGAGAGTTTAAATTCTATTACGGAGAAAAGTGAATGGCAACTTATATCGAACTGAGGTTAATATTAAGTAAGCAAAAGAGGAGGATGTAATTCATGAATACTGATTTGTTTCGCAAGATTACTCAAACACTCAAACAGCAATTTCCGAAAGCTAATGATGAATTTCTGATGCAACAAGCGCGTGAGATGTATGAATCTGAAATGCAACGAAGGTCAACGCTTTCTAAAGTGGAAAAGTTAAAAGCTGAATTTCAAGACAAACTTCCTTGAGAATTTCACTGGGATAAATCGTCCGATCGTGACGCTGAAGACACCATATTTACTGTCATTGTGTAAGGCTCGCGAATTAAATAACTTACAATTTTAATTGTTATTGTGGGATGGGCGTCCCGCCCGTCCAAAAAGGACGG
>NZ_JAUBOV010000152.1:0-7146 GCF_036700405.1 Microcoleus sp. T3_D1 | reverse complement strand
TATGACATGAAGACAAGAAGGCAAATGTAAGTGATTGTTAGCAAATGTCAGAAAAAGTCTTACTGTTAATCAACCTTACCACAGATGGCGACTCAAAGAATTTGTTGGCCCTACTCCTATATATAGCGGTTCGATCGCGTTGTGAGGTATGGGGGCTTTGTCCTATGCCTATGCCCTATGCCCACGGAGGCCTATGCCCTATGCCCACGGAGGCCTATGAGCACCTCATGTTACTGAGAAAGGCTATATCTATTGTTGATATTTATAGTTGGTCGATCGTCCTTGACCAGGAATTTCAAAGGTGGTACCCGCCACGTGATTTATCCGTGGAATCAATCCAAAATCTCAAATCAAAAATCCTCAAGCCCCCGCATTTATCCGTGGGGTCGCCTCTAAAATCTAAAATCTAAAATCTAAAATCGATTGACGCTATCCATACCTGCCGCTGCACTTCGGCCTCATCAGCTACACCCCTAAGTTTTTCGTTGTTAACTGCCCCAGAATTACCTCAAATGTAACGAAATATTACAAGATGACGCTAAAGCAGCATAGAGGCTTG
The DNA here is from genome assembly GCF_036700405.1 of Microcoleus sp. T3_D1. Lineage (NCBI taxonomy): Bacteria > Bacillati > Cyanobacteriota > Cyanophyceae > Oscillatoriales > Microcoleaceae > Microcoleus > Microcoleus sp. T3_D1. The sequence goes on along the minus strand of NZ_JAUBOV010000152.1, from coordinate 6,587 downwards.
ACAGCAAAGAATTAAGCGGCTAATCTGATATACATACCCGGGTAAGTCAATTCACTGTCATATGCAAGAAAAGCAAAAAGTTACATTGTATCTTCCACCAGAACTGCATCGCCAGCTCAAAATCCGAGCCGCAGTCGAAACTGAACCGATGTCATCAATTGCAGAAAGGGCAATTGTCTTCTACCTAGGAAATCCCGAACTGGTTGACGAAGTAGAAGCCTCCTACGGACAAACCCATCGGGTATACAACTGTCCAGAATGCACGGGTTCAGTAGTAATGCGAGATGGAGAACTGGCATCCGTAACAAGTCAGCCGAGCGTATTGGGTGAACAGGATCTTCCAGTAAAGCAGGTGTCGGGCGTCAGTGCCAGCACGGCCAAACCGGGAGAGGAAGAATTGGTTCCCTGCTAAGAATGCCTTGCTTCCCCAAAAAGCTAAAACTGAACATTTCAGTAAGAGGGCTAATGGCAGCATTGAGATTCAGCAAAGATAGCACCGTCTCTAGTGGGTCGAGGAATATGCAAGAAGAGATCAGTATTCTAATCCAAGCTCAATATCCTCTGATCTACCTCGTGACATCCGAGGAAGAGCGGTGTGAGCAAGCAATTTCGACAATAGCTCAAGCGAAACCACAGCGACGAGTATTTATCTGGACTGTAACTCACGGCATTGTGGAGTATGGTCAACCCCGCACCACCACCCAACACAACACCGTCTCGCCAGAGGCAGCAATTGAGTGGGTGATCAGGCAGCGAGAACCCAACAGTAACGCTAGCATCTACATTTTCAAAGATTTGCATCCTTTTATAGATTCTCCTCCGGTAACGAGGTGGTTGCGCGATGCGATCGCCAACTTCAAAGGAACGCAAAAGACAATTATACTGATGTCTCCTTTGCAGCAAATTCCGATCGAGCTAGAAAAGGAAGTAGTGGTATTAGACTTCGCGTTGCCAGACATGAAGGAACTAAACCAAGTATTGTCTGGTCAGTTGGAGCAAACGAAATCGCGACGCATTACCACAGAAGGGCGAGAAAAACTTTTAAAAGCAGCCTTGGGATTGACCAAGGACGAAGCTGAAAAAGTTTATCGCAAAGCCCAAGTTTCGACTGGGCGCCTCACAGAAGAAGAAGTAGACATAGTTCTTTCGGAGAAAAAGCAATTAATTCGGCGCAACGGCATTCTAGAGTTCATTGAAGAAGACGAAACCCTGGATGCAGTCGGCGGTTTAGAAGAGCTGAAGCGGTGGCTGAGACAGCGTTCCAACGCCTTTACAGAAAGGGCGAGAGAATACGGTCTGCCCCAACCAAAAGGGATGTTAATTCTCGGCGTACCCGGATGCGGAAAATCGCTGATTGCTAAGACCACCTCCCGCCTCTGGGGACTGCCCCTGCTGAGGCTAGATATGGGTAGAGTCTACGACGGCTCGATGGTGGGTCGATCGGAAGCCAACCTCCGCAATGCCCTCAAAACCGCAGAATCGATCTCTCCAGCCCTCCTCTTCATCGACGAACTAGACAAAGCCTTTGCAGGAGGCACTGGTTCTGCCGACTCAGACGGAGGCACCTCCAGCCGGATTTTCGGTTCCTTCCTCACTTGGATGCAAGAAAAGACTTCCCCAGTCTTCGTAATGGCAACAGCAAACCGAATCGAGCGGTTGCCGGGAGAATTCTTGAGGAAAGGCCGATTTGACGAACTCTTCTTTGTTGATCTGCCTACCAAAGAAGAACGCCAAGATATATTTAAGATTCACCTGTCAAAGCGCCGTCGGGAAATTACTCGCTTCGATTTAGAGCAACTTTCCAATGTTTCCGAGGGCTTTTCAGGTGCAGAGATTGAGCAAGCGCTAGTAGCCGCAATGTACGAAGCCTTCGCTCAAGATCGAGAGTTTACGCAGCTAGACATCATCGCGGCCATTAAATCCACAATGCCACTGTCTAAAACAATGACCGAACAGGTCACCGCCCTGCGAGATTGGGCGAGACAGCGTGCACGGCCCGCTGCGTCTTCCGTCGCTGAATACCAGCGAATGGAATTCTAAAAGCTTTCTCCTGGTCCAAACAGGAGCAAAGGCTAGCAACAGCTAGCAGTTCGATTCAAGAGCCGCCAAGCGGCACCGTTAAATCCAGACCGTTGTTGTTTCTCTCTCAGTTGTATTAGGAGGAAATCCAATGTCTCACTTTAGCACACTGCGTACCAAAATCACCGATGCCGAAATCTTGAAAGCTTCCCTGCGCGACTTGGGCATTTCAGTCAAGTCAGAAGCTGATGTTCGTGGCTATAACGGTCAGCGCGTTCGCTCCGACATCGTGGCGATTCTGGAAGGCGAATATGACCTGGGTTGGTCTCGCAATAGCGATGGTTCCTTTGACCTGATTGCCGACCTCTGGGGTGTCGCCAAAAAGCACAATCAAACTGAGTTAATCAACTCCATCAACCAGAAGTACGCAGTTAACAAGACCTTGGCCGCAGTCAAGCAGCGCGGTTTGCAAAATGCCAACGTTAAGCTGGTAGTGCAAAACTAATTGATCTGCAAATTTCCAAGCTCGCGGGTTAACCAAACAAACGGGTTAACCCGTTTTTATATCGCTAGGATGTAGAGGGGGGTCTTTGGGCCGCCACATACTTTTTTAGCACCCCCAAGCAGCAGCTTTCAACCTGAAAGCTGCTGCTTTATGCTTTAATGGTCGCCTACCTAATGCTTGGGGCAATCGTCGATCGTTTGTTGATAAATTTCAAGTATTCGATCGACTTTGCGTTCCCAATCAAAATGCTGCCCGACTCGTTCCCGTCCCGCACAACCCATACTCTGCCGCAATTCTGGTGAATGAGCGAGCTTGATCATCGCATCTGTCAGTCCCTTGACAAAGCCTTCTCTGGAAGCGGGTTCTACTAAAATACCGCAAGTGGAATTCAGATAATCTGCAGGGCCGCCCCAGTTCGTTGCTATGACGGGCAAGCCCACTGCCATTGCCTCCATCACCACAGCCCCCCCAGGCTCCCGCAAACTGGGGAAAACCATTGCATCAGCTTGTTGCATTTTGAGAGCGCACTCCTCCTGAGACAGCCAGCCACTAAATACAACGCTGCTGTCGATGCCTAAACGAGCTGTTTGAGCTTCGAGTTCCCCTCGGATGTCCCCATCACCGATGATTTCCAAGACTGCATCAGTTTGAGCCACGACGGGCGTGAAGGCTTCCAGCATCAAATCTACAGCTTTCCAGTCGATCAGCCTGCCTAAAAATATAAAATGAACCTGCCCAGTCGCGGCTCTTGATAAGCTAGAGTCCGATCGCCACACCGAGAAATCCACGCCGTTTTCCACAAGTTCAATAATTTTACCGCCCACTCCTGATGGAAGTGCCTGCTTCGTGCGATCGTTTGCCACTAACAGCGTCTCGGCTTTGATTTTACCGGGAAAAAGACGATTGAAGAAATCGACGAACTGGTGACCGATCTCGATTAAAATATCAATCGTAGGATTTTGGCGCGATCGAAAAGCCAGAGGAAATTTAACCGACGTGTTCATCGGCCCGATAACTACCGGCACTCCCAATCCGAACATCAACGAAGGAACTGTTGCCGAGACTGGTGTCGGTTCGTGTACAATATCAATCTCGTGTTCGCTCACCAGCAGCCGGACAATACGACGCTGTAGCACTTGGGTGTACAGGTGAGAGAGCAGCCCAAAAGTAAATTCATTCACTCTTGCAGGGATAAATCGCCCGCAATTGTTAAGCAGCCGGTGCAGCCAAGTGTCGGGTACAAAGTGCATTCGATCGCGCTCTTCTGGAAACAGCGCGGTGAGTTCTGCCTGGGTGCGCGCGTGCACCACTAACCATGTCTCTATTTGGCGCGAGCGAAGTATCCTGAAGTAGTTCAGCGGCAGCAATGCCTCGCCGCCGAATTTAGTTGAGGCATTCTGAGCAACAATTAGAATTCGCATAACTTCTTTTGGGCCCAACTGGATTTATGTAATCTTAGATTAAATTTGTTCTTTGGAATAACTAAGACGGGTTAGTTATTCCAAGTTTCTGCACGGAGGCCGTGGCTAAATTTAGCCATGATTTTTTTCCGGATTCCTGACTGAGGCTCAAAGCAAGTTCTAGATTTTGGAGGAGATTGGCGATCGCATCTGCCATTTCTTCGAGTTTTTCTGATTGGACTAATATAGCATCCGCGCCGTCATCTACTAGCTCAGAAGTTCCGCCTACACTAGTAACTACCGCCGGCACTTGCATCGCCATTGCTTCCATCACAGCAAACGGAACTCCTTGATTCAAACTTGCCAAAGCGAAAACGTGAGCTGCTTATAGACCTTGGCGAATTGCCTGTTCCGATACAGCCCCAAGTAGCTGCACGCATTCGGACATCGATTTATATTCAATCATTTTTTGTAGATATTGGTGATATCCGCTGCCCCCTTGTTCATCCTCGCCTGCAATTGGCAGCCTCACCTCAAATCCCCGATTTCGCAGCAATTATACCGTCTCAATCAAGTATTTGTGACCTTTCACCGGGTTGAGGCGACCGCCAGCAAAAATCTTCCACGGACTTCCTTCTTGCTAAGGCGTGTAAGAGCTGCTGCATTTAATTTCTGCAAAATTAATTCCCATTGGAGCAACAGCTAATTGTTTGGGAAGAAAGTTCGCTAATTTATGTTTGACATCATTGAGAAGCAGTTGAGATATGACGATCGCCAAAGCAGCATTTTTCCACTTTTGTTCCTGATTTGGCCCGTACACTTCTAGAGTTGGCCCGTGAAGAGTCATACTGTAAGTACAGCCTGTAAGAATTGAGTTAAATAAGGCTATGCTGGCGGCATTGGCACAGGAATGAACGTGGATGTGCGACCAACCTTTTGTTTTTGTTAACCCTGCTAGTTTGCCAGCAACAAAAACCAATGCCAATAGCCGAACCTTTTGAGATAATGATGTATCTCTCGCTTTGGCAATAACTGCGAGGCACTGCCACCATGCAGCCGGACCAGCTTTGAGAACCTCTACGAATGAGTTAATAAAATCTTTCGCAGCCAAGGGAAATAGATAAACAGTATTTTTTATAGCTTCTTCTGCCCATACGTGAGAAGCGATCGCCCTGGGGGCGGTTGAGTTGATACTAAATCTGTTTCACTTCCAAGTTTTGCAATAAATTGTCGCTCCCGCCCGTAAAAAATGTGTGTTTCTCCTGAAGATTGTGGAATGAAGTATCCAATTTTTTCTTCATTTCCTAGCTGCTTTCTAATTTTTAACTCAACAATATCGCTCTACTATGTCGATGCACTAACACTTTTCTCACCGAGCATTTTTTCGTAAATCTCGACGATTTTTAGGGCTTTGTTTTCCCACGCAAATTCTCTGGCTTTTTCCATCGCCTTAGCTGACATACTTTCCCGCAGCCGAGCATCTTCTACCAACATCTTAATTTTACTTGTCAACTCCTGGGTGAGATACTCTCTAGAAATCGGCTCTATCTTAAAACCAGTTTCTTCATTCACGTATTCACCAATATCCCCGTTATTGGCAACTATGCAGGGAAGTCCGTAAGCCATAGCTTCCATTACCACGGCGCGCCAAACTCTCGGATCGAAGGGAAACAAAAAATATCGGCTTTCCTGTAATAATCCAGAGTTTCAGATTGATTTACCCATCCTGCAAAGCTTACTATTTCGGCAAAATTAAGTTCCTTGACTCGGTTTTCCAAGTTATTTCTTGCCGAGCCATCTCCTACGATTGTTAAGCGTATTTTGCTTTGAATTGCCGGGGCTAATTTCCCAATAGACTCTATGACAACATCGGCGCATTTGTAAGGCACTAATCTGCCCACAAAAAGCAAATTGATATGGTTGACATCTTTCTTGGGGATACTTGTCTGACTTAAAAATTCCTCGGAAATGCCATTTTCGTAGAACAAATCAATTTTTTGGTCAGGGAGTGCAAACAAATCCTTTAGCAAATTTAAAGTATAGGTGGAACCTGCTAGGATTTTGTCGGCTTTTTTGTAAGTTTCTACATAGCCTGGAATTAATGCTCGACCAACTGCTCTCAAAAAGTTGAATTGAGCAAATTCTTGTCTTGCCGTTTCTTGAAAGCCTGGTGGAAATGGAATGCCCCCATTCACAGGCCCTAGAATAAAAGGAGTCTGCGGACACACACTGACTACCTTAAACGGATATCGCGGCATCATCGGGGTAATTGCATGAACTATGTCATAATCTCCGTTGAGGATTTTCCCTTTAAATTTTTGATAGACTTGCTGATTAAATTCTTCATAAATTGGGTAGATCAAGGCATTATAAAGAGGCCAATTTACTCGTCCATTTGCCGTAATTTAGGCGAGTATTTTATAATATTGTTTGGTTAAGTTACCTTCTTCTAGATAGAAAATTTTTTCGTATTCCGGATGTTTTTCTAGAGCTGGTTTATTTCTAATATGGGTAACGAGGGTTGTATCAACTAAGTTGTTAATTTTTTGAAAAAAATTGTATCCGACCAAAGGTACAGATGCCCAGGGGAGCATCCCGATTTTGCAAATATACAAAAGTATGATAAGGTGCGCCGCTTTTGGGGAAAAGCGACACTTAGCTTC
>NZ_JAUBOV010000151.1:0-7146 GCF_036700405.1 Microcoleus sp. T3_D1 | reverse complement strand
GATGCTGCGGGGAATCAAAAGGCAGTAATTGATGAAAATGGCATCCGCACTGAGTACGAATACGATGCGATGAATCAATTGAAGAAGACGACGTTTGCCTCTGGGACTCCTGATGAAGCGGTGCACCAGTTTGAGTATGATGCTGCGGGAAATCAGACGACAACAATTGATGAGAATGGCAACCGTACTGAGTCTGATTATAATATCATGAATCAGCTCGTTAAAGTGACGGCTCCTGACCCGGATGGCAGCGGGCCGCTGACATCGCCCGTGACGAGTTATGAGTATGATTTGAATGGGAATCAGGTATTGATGGTTGACCCGTTGGGAAGGAAGACTGAGTATCGGTATGACAGTCGGAATCGGTTGGTTGAAACGGTGAATCCTGATGGTTCTAAGGAAAAGATGCGGTACGATTCGGATAACAATCAGACGGCGAGTTTTGATGCAAAAGGCAACCGAACTAACAAGGTTTATGATGCACGGGGCCGGTTAATTCGGGAGGTTGACCCTAGTGAGAAAGTTACTCGTTTTGAGTATAATGTTGCTAATCAAATGGTGGCTCAAGTTGATGCTAATAATAACCGGACTGAGTACAAGTATGATGAGTTGGGAAGGCGGACTGATGTTACTCAAGCGGCACAGACTACTATTGCTAGTACGAGCAAAACTGAGTACGATAAGGTTGGGAATGTTACTGCTGAAATTGATGCTAACACTAACAAAACTCAATACGTTTACGATGCTCTGAATCGTCAAACTCAAATCACAGATCCACTCAATAATGTCACAACATCCGAGTACAATAAAGGTGGCACTCTCAAATCGGTTACTGACCCGATACTTCGCAAGACTTCCTTTACCTACGATGCTTTAAACCGCCAAAAAACTGTCATTGACCCCAAACTCAACAATACCACCTACACTTACGACAAAGCCGGCAATCAAACTAAAATTACCGACGCTCTCAACCACTCCACCGAATACACCTACGACAATCTCAACCGCCAAACCGGCAGCAAAGACCCTCTCAATAATACCACAAAATCCACCTACGACGCCAACAGCAATCTTCTCACTTTCACCAACGAATTGGGAGACAAAACTGAATATACTTACGACAAAAAAGACCGAACTACTTCCGTCACCGACCCCCTCGGCAACAAAGTGTCTACAGAATACGATGCTAACGGTAATGTTAGTGCTGTCGCAGACGGTTTGGGCAACACCACTCGCTACGGTTACGATGCTTTAAACCGTCAAACAACAGTCACTGATGCTCTCAACAAAACCACAACTACAGCTTACGATAATGTCGGCAATGTCAGTTCTCTCACCGACCCTTCCAACAACAAAACAACTTTCGCCTACGATGAATTAAATCGCCTCAAAACTGAAACCAATCAACCACTGAACCGCACTCGCAGCTACACTTACGACCCCGCAGGCAATTTAATCACATCTAAAGACGGCAACAACCGCACTCGCAAATTTGTTTACGACAAACTCAACCGCCCAAAAGAGGAACAGTGGCTGAATTCAGCTAACACTTCAATTCGGACGATTACTTCAAGTTACGATGCAGCAGGTCAACTTAAAACTATTAGCGACCCCGATGCAACTTATGCTTTGACTTACGATTTGGCTGGGAATTTGGAAACTGTTGACAATGCAGGAACTCCGAACGTGCCAAATGTGTTGTTGAAGTACGCATACAATCAGGTTAATCGTCCGATTTCTGTGACGGATACAATTAACGGTCAATTGCGGGGAACGAAGTCTTTTACTTATGATGATGGGAACCGAGTAACTCGGATTACTCAAAGTGGGAATGGGGTAAGTTCCAAGCGGGTGGATATGAGTTATGATGCTGCGGGTAAAACTAAGGATGTTACTCGTTACAGCGATTTGAATGGGACGGGTTTGGTGGCCTCAAGCGAGTATGTTTATGACACTGCGGGTCGTTTAACTCGGTTGAGTCACGGTAAGGGGAATGTGACGTTAGCTAATTATGCTTGGACTTACGATTTTGCCAATCGAGTGACTGGATTTACTTCGCCATCGGGTAGTACCAATTACAGTTATGACAAGCGAGACCAGTTGACTGGTGCAGATTATAGTTCTCAGAGTGATGAGAGTTACAGTTACGATGATAATGGGAGTCGAACTAATTCTGGATATCAAACTGGAAGTAACAATCAGTTGCAGTCTGATGGTGTTTACAATTACGACTACGATGGTGAGGGGAATCTCACGAAGCGGACTGATATTGTTACGGGTGAGGTGACTGAGTACAGTTGGGATTATCGGAACCGTTTGAGTCAGGTTGTGGGTAAAAATGGTAGCGGTTCTGTGATTAAGTCGGCTCAGTATAGTTATGATGGTTTGAATCGCCGCATTGTTAAGGAAGTTGATGCGGATGGTGCTGGTAGTGCAGCGCCTCAAGTTGAGCGTTTGGTTTACGACGGGCAGCATATTGCTTTGACTTTTGATGGTGCTGGTTCTCAAACGCACCGTTATTTGCACGGGGTGGAAACTGACCAGATTTTGGCTGATGAAAGTGCTGGCGGTAGCGTGTTGTGGCCGTTAACTGATAATCTGGGAACGGTGCGGGATTTGGTTGATTCTAATGGGGCGATTCAGAATCGGATTGGTTATGATAGTTTTGGGAAGGTGAGGAGTCAAACTAATCCGAGTGTGGGTTTCCGGTTTGGTTTTACGGGGCGGGAGTTGGATTCTGAGACGGGGAATTATTATTATAATTCGAGGTATTATGACCCGCAGGTGGGGAGGTTTATTAGTGAGGATACGATCGGGTTTGGGGGTGGGGATGCTAATTTGTATCGGTATGTGGGAAATAGTCCGACTAATTATACCGATCCGTCGGGAGAACAGGTTCCTGTAGCGATACCTTTGCCTGCACCGGCTTTGCCTCTACCGCCTTTGGGTGGTCTTCTCCAGCGTGTGCCTGGTTTGGGTATATTGCTTGCACCTCCTGGTGGTGGTGGGTTGCTGAATCCTCTTCCTGCTGGTCAGGACGATCGACTGTTTGAGGAAAGACTGCGGAGAGGGTTGATTCAACCTCAGGGACAAACTCAGCCTACTCCACTGCTTAATCGACCAACTCGTTCACAGCCATCCACTGCGCCGTCAACCTCTCCAGCTTCGCCACCTCTTCCGAATCCTGATTGTAAAACTTGTGCAGATGACCCCGAACTCAAGAAATATGTCAAGTGTGAGACAATATTTAGAGGAACAGGGGGAGAACAGGGTATCCTAATTGGTTTTAGATATAACAGCCTTGAAGATGCAGCGAATAATTTACAAAAAACAAGGCGCGAATTAGCAAATGACAGACAGCCAAATAGAGAAAGACTATGGTGGTTGCAGAGTTTGCTTCCTCCTATAGGAGCTTTACCATATAAAGCCGATGATAAGTTACCTTGTCCTTATCCAAAGCCTACAAAAGACGGTGGTGCGCGTCACTACAATGTAGAGATAAGTGCTAACGATAACGTCCGAAAAGACCAAGAGTGGTCGTCATCTAGCGCTGGCTCACTCGGAAGATGTGAATGTTGTGAAGATACTGTCACAGGACCAAAGAAAAGAGTAAGATTTTCCATTTTGAATATAAAAAATGCAAATAGCCGGAAAATTCACAATTCTGATCTCTAAATCAATTACTTGACTGGAACATAACCTTTTACGCTTGATATAGATGCTGTGTAATTAACAAGCAAATGACTATAAACAGAGTAGAGTATTTAATGATCTTGTCTGCTTTAACAGAGACAGAAATTTTCATAAATGTCGCATCTGATTGGCGACTCTCCCATGCTGAAGTGGTATCAGCAGCCAATCGGTTATTTCAAAGTGGCGATATATTAGCAGCATTTTCTAATGAAAATGGAGAAAATATTAGAGGTGTAGCCCTAACAATATCTCAGATTTGGGCAAGCCTAAATGGAAAACTCAACGCTTTTTACTACTTAACTTCTCAGGGAGGAGCAAGGTGGGAAGGCTTAACTGGTGCTAATTGGAATTATTATCATAAATGGTGTCTGGGTTATCAGCGTGATGAAATAACTGGATTATTTCGTTCAGAAATAATCTGTTGTTCTCAGCAGATTATGCAAGAAATTATAAATTATTGTGAATATTTAGAAAACCAAATTCTTATTTCAGAAACTTGTTTTTGGGAGGATATAGGATTTTGGAAAGCAACGTACTGGAAAACTTTACCCAAAGCTTACAAAGTTACTTACCAGCATCGATATTTTGAATTGTGTATCGACTCAAATACACCCAAAGAATGGATTGAGAAAGATCGACAAGCGAAGCAGTGGTACTCAGAAATTTCGCATTGGTATACAGAGCCAGAATTAGATACAAACCCATCAAGTCTCTTTGAAGATATAGCACCAATCTCTTACGCAGCATTGGCAGAAACTCCGAATTCAAAGGTTGAATACTTGCTGCTAAAATCTGTTGTAATAAACTATTACGGGTTAGAAAGCGTTGCATACTCAGAACACTTATCTCATGCTGAAACAGCACTTGCAGCCGATTCCTTGTTTCAAAAAGGAGATATTAAAGCAATAGTGTTTGCTGATGAATATGATGCAGAGGGGACTCCTGATGTTGTTTTAACAATGGCTGGAATTCAAGACCACTTAGACGGGAGACTTAAAGCATCATACTATTTAACTCCTCAAGGAGGTGCTAAATGGGAAGCAATGGCTCATCCTGCCTGGAATAAGTTTCTTATTGCGAATTTTCTGAACATCTTCCCCTATGAAGAGGGAATTATAGGTACTGAGCGCGAAATTATAGAGCAATTGCTGGCTGTGGATAGTTTGATTTTAATACACGAACATATCTCAGGAACCGAAAAGTGGAATGTCCTTGAACCCTTTCAAGCTACCTACTGGAAGACTTTACCGCGAGGCTATCATGTTAGTTGCGAGCATAAGTCTAGTGATTTTTGTCCTTGGAAATTAGATGACAATACTCCGGCTGAGATAGTTGAGGAATATCAGCGGGCGAGTCAATGGTACGAGAATGTGAAGAAATGGTATACAGACCCTTCCTTTGACTAGACTTTAATAGTCTTACTTAAGACGCTAAAGCAATTTCAAAAAATAAGCTGAAGTTACTTTTTCAAACAAAAGAGGAATGAATAGAGCAGAATATTGGATTCTTAGATGTGCAGTAACGTATCACGCATGGCTTAGAGATGTTGCTTATAAATGCGGACTATCTCATGATGAGGTAGCACTCGCAGCAAATTGCTTATTCCAAAATGGAGATATCCAAGCAAAAGTATTTGGCGATGAAAAAGACATAGAAGGTACTCCATTTGCAATATTGACTCTTGCTGAAATTCAAGCACACCTAGACGGAAAACTCAGAGCCTCCTATGAATTAACTCCCCAGGGTGGAACACGCTGGGAATCTGCTGCTCATGCAGAATGGAATCGGTATTTTCTATGGTTCAATAATAATAAAATTGTTGAAAGTGAATTATTTGAGTGGGAATTGATAGGTGTCGATCGACAATTAATAGAAAGTCTTTTAATTGATAGTGGCTATGTGTACAGCGATTTTCCTGTTCCAGGGACAGAAGTTTGGGAGGTGCTTGAACCTTGGCAACCGACTTACTGGAAGATTCTACCTTTGGCCTACAGAGTTTGCTATCAAGCTAAGGAAAGCAAGAGTGTTAACATTGGATCGGAAACTTCCCCCAGTTGGTATCAGGGATATGAGCAGGCACAGGAGCGATATGGAGCAATTAAGAAATGGTACACAGACCCCGAATTTGACGATAAGGAGTCATCAAGTCTTATTAATTATACAGCAGCTAACTATGACATAACATCTAATGAAATTGCGCTTAAAAAAGCAGAATACTTTATTCTGAAGCGAGTTGTAGAACGTTATGGAGATTATTACGATGATTTTGGAGGTGTATCATTAGACTGTCACCTCTCTCATAATGAGACACTAGCAGCGGCAAAGTATTTATTTCAGAAAGGAGATATTTTAGCAAAAGTGTACCGGAATGGAATCCTGGTTTCAGATGTGGTAATGACTGTTTCAGAAATTCAGGCTAATTTAGAGGGAAAATTCTCAGCTCATTATTATTTAACTCCGCAGGGAGGAGAACGCTGGGAAGCTTTAGCTAGTGCGAATTGGAATCAGTATTACATATACTTTTGTCAAGATTATAGACTCGACACAATAGCTCAATATGAATGTCAGATAACGAGCGTTGACCGACAATTTATAGAGCAGCTTTTCAGCCTCCACTGTTATCTCTCTAATGATGAAATTTCTCTCCCAGGAACAGAAGTTTGGGATCTAGTTGAACCCTGGTCGGCTACTTACTGGAAGACTTTACCTAGAGCCTACAGGATTCGCTTTCAAGCTACGGATAATCGTTTTATAAAAGCAAATGTTTCCTCAGAATGGGAAGAGGCAAGCCAGCAAGCTTATCAATGGTTTTCAGAAATTCAGAAATGGTATACAGACCCTTCCTTTGACTAGAATTTAACTGTTTTACTCGATCGATGAATTTGAGATATCTGAAAATAATTTCCCATATCCGAATTGCCCGCACCGACCGCACCTAAAAGTTTAGCAGTTTGTTTGAGAACAGCGTTGTCGTGATCGGTGCGTAACTGCTGAACTAGAAACGGAATATTTTGTTGTTCTTGAATATTGTTTGTGAGAGAGGTGTTATCCACCATAATGTCATCTGGTAGGGAATTTCAATACGACTAAGGATCTCGCACTTCCCTCAATTATACCAGCAATCACAGTCAACGTTAGCGCTTCCACTGTCGGCAACACCCGTATTTCAGGACTGATTCAAAACACCCACCAACAACCCCTAGCAAATGTTGTAGTGAAACTAGGCGACTTGCAAGCAGCCTTGCCCAACCGCGCCGGATACTCCGCGGGTACGACAATGGACTTGTGGTCGATTAACCCCACCACAGGCGACTTCGACAATGTAGGCACCGGTAAAGTCACTGCTGACGGGAGTGCAATAGAAACTGTTTCAGGCGGCATCCGCAACAGCAGTTGGCACTTCTTCGCCCCGCCCGCACCTTCGCCCAGAAATCCGGGTCAAGACCCCCGCAA
>NZ_JAUBOV010000150.1:0-7223 GCF_036700405.1 Microcoleus sp. T3_D1 | reverse complement strand
AATTGTCAAGGTTCTTATGTTACTTGCGGGTAATCCTCTACCCATTTCAGGGCTAGTTTCTACCCAACGAATCGCACGCCCGGTCTAAAACCATAGCTGTTTGGCTCAAAAATTGCCTCCCATTCCGGCTAAGCGTGCGGATTTTACTACGGCTTGTAAGGCTCTGTCATACATTACAGGTATACCCAGCGGGCGTTTTTCATTACTTCCTGGTTTTGGTATCCAAACCCTTCTAGTCGGTTGGGATTTTCCAGTTAGTTTTAATTCCCTTGCCAGTTCTAGACGAGCTGCTGGGGATAAGCTTTTTAGCCCGTCCACTCCTGCCGTCTTTTTACCAGTATTGTCCTGAGTCACCCTTCTTACTGACAAAACCCTATTAGACCAAGACCTCATCAGCGTCTTCTGAAGTTTACGAACTTTTTTGACATCTCTACAACGGGAAGCAGCGAAAATGCGTTTTTGCAACTTGAAAACATATCTTTCAGCTTGACGCCAATTAATAGCTTTCCATCCCTCTGTATTTGTTTCCAAATCAGAATTAGGTTTGTTCATTACTAATTACACCTTTTCACTAATCACCTTCGCGGTTTACGTCTGCATATCCTGGGCGTTACCCCATCCCTTTTTCGGCATTACCTGTTACTTCAGGTTAGGCATTAGCTTTTTAAACCATCCCAGCCTTTCGCAGCGTGTAGCCTGACAGCCTACCTCAACAATTGTTTTGAAGAGGAACATACAAAAGGATTACTTCGTTCCTACTGCTCATTGATTAAATCCGTTAGGGTTTGTCTTTCCGCCGGGGTTCTAGGTGGTGCGCTATCTCGGTAAATGAATCCTGATAGTCCTTACCCTTGTCAGATATTTCTGACCCAGAAGCTCAGATTTTTCTGAGAGAGCTTATATCCTCTGGTACTTGGGTTACGACGGTTGTATCGACAATTCGTTAGCTTACGCTTCTACCCCACGACTTCATTACTTTCGTAATGATTCGGTTATAGGATTTTTGCTTGCGGTGTCGGTATTCAGCTATCCCGATAGCCCGCGTTCACCCTCGCTTTACACCAAGGTTGTCAATCTTTGTGTAGAGGAAACCAAATTTAACTTTGGTTCTCTGTGTGCTTTCAATCACGCACCATGATGTCAGGACTTGGTTTATTCTGGATTTTGGTTATGATGTTGGCGTATACCTTATCTTTCCCACTTTCCCCTAGTTTTCTTAGCTAGATGCTCGACTAGGTTTCCTCACCTGCATGAGTAGTAAGTTGTCATCGGTGAGGGATTAAAGTGCGAACTCCAACCCTGATTGGGTTTACCCCACCGTTGCTAGTCATCCCCCCTTTCGGGTTTCGGCTAAACGAATCGCACCATTTTCCCCACAATAAAACGCCGTAGCGGGAATCTTTCTGTTGTAGGAACTATGGATGATAGTACCGCGAAGGAAATTTTGTATACCCTTCATCGGGCTGCAAAGACGCCCACATCATAGCTGTACTCAGCTTGATGTGGGAGTATGTCACCTCTAACGTACAATAACTAATAACTAATAACCCACAACTACCACTGTGGCTCGGAAGCCATCAAAGCAGTCGCAGCCTCGCTCGGTAACGGCTTAGCAAAAAAATAACCCTGACCGTATTCGCAGCCGATCGACCTCAACCTAGCTAATTGTGCCGCCGTCTCCACACCCTCAGCAATCACATCCATACCCAAAGCATGAGCCAGCGCCACAATCGTCCGCACGATCGCCACATTCTCCCCCTCGCTTTCGATCTCCATCCGCCCCACAAACGACTTATCAACCTTCAAAGTATCCGTAGGAAATCGACTTAAATAACTCAACGACGAATAACCCGTGCCAAAATCATCAATTCCCAACTTGACATTAAGCTCCTTCATGTGCTTCAAAACCGCGATCGCCGACTCCACATCCTCCATCACCACACTCTCAGTAATCTCCAACTTCAAACTCTCGGCACTCAAACCCGTTGTTTCCAAAATCACCTGAATGCGATCGACCAAATCCGGCTGGGCAAACTGCTTCCCAGATAAATTTACACTCATAATCAAAGCTCGATCGAAACCAAACATTTCCTCCCACAGCCGCAACTGCCGGCAAGCCTCCTCCAGCACCCACTCACCCAGCGGCACAATTGCCCCCGTTTCCTCAGCCACGGGAATAAACTTCATCGGCCCAATCAAACCCCGCAGCGGGTGTTGCCAGCGTACCAAAGCCTCAAACCCAATAATCCTCCCGCTTGCCAAAGATACAAACGGCTGGTAATGCAGCAAAAACTCCTGACGCTTGAGGGCCATCCGCAAATCAGTTTCCAACTGCAACCTCTCCACCGCCAAAGCGTGCATCGAAGCATTAAACACCTGATACCTTCCCGTTCCCAAAGCCTTCGCCCGGTACATCGCCGTGTGGGCGTCCCGCAGCAAGTGTTCCGGCTGTTCGCTGAGATTAGCAGCGGGTTCGCCCCCGATGGCAATCCCGATGCTTGCCGTCACAAACACCTCCTGCCCCTTCAACTCAAAAGGCACAATTAAAGCTTGGTGAATTCGAGTGGCCAAATCCACGGCACTAGCAACATCAACATTCCTCACCAAAATCGCAAAATCATCACCCCCCACCCGCGCCACAGTATCTGCACGGCCAATACTTGCCCTCAACCGCAGCACCACCGCCATCAGCAGTTCATCCCCCACCAAATGGCCCAAAGAATCATTAATCACCTTAAACCTGTCTAAATCCAGAAACAGCACCGCAAACAGATAGCTGCGGCGGCCCCTAGTATTGGCGATCGCCCGCCCCAGGCAATCCACGAACAAATCCCGGTTAGGCAAACCCGTCAGAGAATCGTGAAAAGCATCGTAAAGCTTCCTGTAAGCACTGACACCCACACCAGTCACCACCAAACCTAAAGCCGGCGACACCAGCGGCACCCACCCGCCCCCAGTAAAAATCCCATAACTAATCCCCAACAAACCCATCAATGCAGCACCCCCAGCCAATCCCGCCCTCCCAGGATGCTGAATCCGCCAAGCCAAAACCCCGCCAACCATCGCCCAAGCACAGTTCCACAAAATTTCCGCCCATTCTGGCCACACCCAAAACAGCGATCGTCCATCCAAAACCGCACTCAATATTTGGCTGAGCATGTGCGCGTGCAGCAACACCCCCGGCATTTTCGGACTTTGCTTTTTAACCGGGCTGTAAGGCGACAAAAACAAATCTCTGGTACTCGGTGCCGTCGTCCCGATCAACACAATCTTGTCCTTAACCCAGCTTGGTTCAATTTCTCCCTTCAATACCTGCCTGATACTGACTTGTCGCGCCACCTCGTTCGCAGAACGGTATTTGAGCAGAATTTGGTAGCCTTTGGCGTCGAGATTTGCATAGCCACCACTGTCAGAAGTTAAAGGCACAAATTCTGCCTTTCCCCAGTTGATTTTGTGGGGATGAACAGCGCTATTTTTCTGCTGTACTCTGTCTTTGAGATACAGCAAAGCCACTTGCAGAGAAAACGATAAAGCAATCTTTTTGTCTGGTTGCGAGACTGAGAGCAAATTGCGGCGTACAACACCATCAGGATCGAGCACGAAGTCGTTAAAACCAACCCGATCGCGCGGTATCCCCGGAGGCGCAGGCACTCCCGGACTTTCTGAATCGCTCAATTGGTCGATCGCCACAACATTCGGTGCTTTCAGCGCGGCCAGCAATTCTTGGTGTCCCGGCGCTTGAGGCAAATCCCGGTACAAATCCAAACCGATGACTTTTGGCTGATACTTTTGCAGTTTTGTCAAGGTTTGAGCGATCGTCTTGTCGGAAATCGGAAATCTCCCCAAAGCTTGAATATCGGCTTCAGAAATTTCCACTACCAGCAGCCGCGGATCGGGGCCGGAATCTGGCTCCAAGCGCACTAACGAGTCAAAACTCCCCAATTCCCAGCTTTGCAGGCCTCCCAACTGCCGAACTCCCATATTCAGCAGCGTTACAGTCGCGCCCACAAGCATTGCAGGCAAAATCCTGACCCGTCGGTTTTGAGAACTCAGGTTGAGGCCAGTTGCCACAGACATGACATATCGAAGATTTCGAGAGAATTTGGCAGTCACAGAAAAAATATGTCGGTGCAAATTAGCTTTGCACAAGTCTGTTCTAACAGAATTGAGCTTAATATGAGATTGAATGTAATTTTTTCAGAACTTGTGCCGCAACCGAGTTTCTTTAAGCTAATTACTCGATGCAGGCAAAGTATTTCTCGAATGGGAACCTGGTTTTTGAAGATTTGCCGACAAATCCTGTCTTTCATTCCTTGTTTACCCAAATTCGCACAAGCGTTAAAATTTAGTCGATCGAACTTTCAGGATATTTTTGAGATTATGGCGAATCAACTTCCGATTCCGGTGATTGTTAACGGTGCTGCAGGCAAAATGGGCCGCGAAGTAATCAAGGCGATCGCCCATGCTAGTGACATGACTTTATTTGGAGCTGTAGACCGCTCCCCGTCGTGCCTCAACGCCGATGCCGGGGAATTAGCCGGATGCGGCCCGTTAGAAGTTCCCATCACTGACGACTTGCAAGGAATGCTGGTATTAGCAGCTCAGGAAAAGCAGTTAGGGGTGATGGTAGATTTTACGCACCCTTCGTCAGTTTATGAAAACGTGCGATCGGCAATAGCTTACGGCATTCGTCCAGTAGTCGGCACTACCGGATTGAGCAGCAAGCAAATTGAAAACTTAGCTGAATTCGCTGATAAAGCGAGCACTGGCTGTTTGATCGTACCCAATTTCTCGATCGGCATGGTTTTGCTCCAACAAGCCGCCGTCACGGCATCTCAGTATTTTGAACACGTAGAAATTATCGAGCTCCACCACAATCAAAAAGCCGACGCCCCCAGCGGCACAGCGATTCAAACTGCCCAAATGCTAGCAGAAATGGGAAAAACTTTCAATCCGCCAGAAGTTGAGGAAACGGAAAAATTAGCCGGTGCTCGGGGTTCAGTGGCCGATGAAGGGATTCGCATTCACAGCATCCGTTTACCCGGTTTAATTGCCCACCAAGAGGTAATTTTTGGTGGCGCCGGTCAAGTTTATACTTTACGACATGATACGAGCGATCGAGCTTGTTATATGCCCGGAGTGTTGCTGTCTATACGCAAAGTCTTGGAATTGCGATCGCTCGTTTACGGCCTGGAAAAAATACTGTAGGTAATTGGTAATTGGTAATTGGTAATTGGTAACTTGTTACTACTGCCAACTGCCAACTGCCAACTGCCAACTGCCAACTGCCAACTGCCAACTGACTAATTATGCTAATTCCCTTAACCCGCGAAACCTTTCAAGAACTAATTCCCGCCGTCGCCACGGGAGCGCAATACAAATATATCTGGGGAAAACCGCCCGATTTTTTGAGGCGAATGTTAATCTCGGCAGTCAGCGTAGTTTTCCTCCTCGTAGTTTATAACTTCGCCGGTTCCGATGTCGCGCCGCTAGTTTTAATCACCGGATTGATAGCTGGTTTGTACTGGCTGTGGGGGCCGATTTTGTGGGCGAGTTTGCGGAATGCAGAATGCCGCAAATATCAATACTGCGGTTTTTGGCAAGGACGAGTTTTGGATATATATATTACAGATGAAGTCACAAGTCAAGAAGAAACAGTCAATCAAAAAGGACAACTCGTAATAGTTGACAACCTAGAACCGCGAATTAATTTAGAAGTCGGCGACAAAACCGGATTTACTACTACACTGCGAGCTCCCTTGCGGAAAGATCACCAAGGAATTGTCCCCGGCCAAGCTGCTTTAATGTTAATTATGTCCAATCAAGAAGATTTAGGCAGAATTGCCAAAGTTTCAGATATTTATATTCCCAGCCGTGACGTGTGGGTGAGCGACTATCCTTATTTACGCAGAGATTTGTTTGTCGAGATGAGCCAACAGATTAAAAAAGGTAGGAAAAAAGACCGCGATCGCACTAATCAAAGCAGAGATGTAAAAAGGCGATCGCCCGCTGATTATTAATCTGGATAGTAGCGACAAATTTAAGAGCGATCGCCAGTTAAACTTAGGACAAAATTCACTCTTATACCAGCTAATGCCTACGGTTCTTCAGGTTGGCCCCTACAGTTTCATCTTTTTTAGTTCCGATCGAGGCGAACCAGCCCACATTCATGGGGAGCATCTCATATTTGCAAAAACACTTCTTTCTTCTTCCTTGTGACTCTTTTCTCCTGGCTCCTGACTCCTGACTCCTAATTCCAATTTCGAGCTTTGCTGCTTTCATTGAGATGCTCCCACATTCATGTTAAGCGCGATCGGCAACTTGCCAAATTTTGGATGAATCCTGTATCTCTAGAAAAAAATCGAAGCTTCAAAGAGCATGAATTAAACCAGATAGCTCATCTTGTAGAGGAATACTAACAAACATTGTTGGAGGCTTGGGATGACTACTTTGGTACTTGAAACAGAACCCCTCTTGACATCCACCCCGGCCGTACCGCGGGATTCCATCTATTCAAGCCAGTCAAAAATTGACAATTGCTTAAATTCTGGTGGGTTGACGCTTCTTTGGGTGCTGCTATCCTGGGATAGTCTTATGCTTCCTCCACGCCCGTTTAAAGTCTCCGAAAGTCCTCCGGCGACTAAAATGTTAGTTGCGGCGTTAATATCCCTATCATGAGACGTGCCACAGTTGAGGCAAATCCATTCTCGAATTGAGAGATCTAATTTCCCGATTTTAAACCCACAACAAGAGCAGGTTTTAGAAGTCGGTTCCCATCTATCAATGACTCGAAAATCTCTGCCATATTTTTCTGATTTTGCTTCTAGGAAAGTTCTAAATGTTCTCCAACCTAAATCAGAAATTGCACGGGATAATTGGCGGTTCCTAACCATTCCTGACACATTTAAGTCTTCTAACACAATCGTTTGATTCTCACGAATGAGTTGAGTTGATAACTTGTGCAGGATATCTGTGCGAGTATCAGCTAGTTTAGCGTGAAGTTTAGCTAACCGCTTTCGATAAAATTCATGTCGTTTAGATCCTTTGGTTTTCCGAGATAGAGATTTAGATAACTTTTTCAGCTTCCTAATCCTTTTCTTTAGGGGTTTGGGAGCTTTTATTTTTTGTCCGTTACTCAGAGTTGCACAGGGTAATCGCATCTTAATTTCGATGTCATTGTCAAGAAGATTGGCTTGACATTTGACAGAGGGATTCAACGAAAA
>NZ_JAUBOV010000149.1:0-7662 GCF_036700405.1 Microcoleus sp. T3_D1 | reverse complement strand
CCGACTCCCCACCATTTCCTAAAAATTCACAATTTTTTACAAAACACCAGAAACCCCAGCCAAGTCAATCTTTCCCTATCTCAAATCTCAAATCTCGAATCTAAAATCTCAAATCCCATAACTTTCTCCCTCTTCCCGACTCACTCCCCCACTCTCCGACTCCCCACCATTTCCTAAAAATTCACAATTTTTTACAAAACACCAGAAACCCCAGCCAAGTCAATCTTTCCCTCTCTCAAATCTCAAATCTCAAATCTCAAATCCCATAACTTTGTCCTCCCCTGACCCAACTGATCCGAACTCACTTCGAGTTTGCCTCATCCACTAGCGCCTTTGTGCCCGTTCAAGTTACCGGCACAAGCCATCAACTGCCTGCATCCTAGCCCCAAAGCCAAAAGCCCAGATTGTTTGAGAAATTAATTTTTGTTTTATTTTTGTACCTCTTTATATTAAGAAAGTATTCTAAAACTAATTTAAAATCTAAAAACAATCTAAAAATAAATTTTTATATCAAAAAACCAGTTAAGATTCCCAAAGATGCAAAATAAACAAATTTACTAGCATTTTCATTTAGACGCCCCCTTTCTTTTCATCGCAAGTTAGCTAATAATGCTTTCAACGAGGTGACTAAGGGCCGAGTCCAAAATTGGCCTAACCCAAAGACGGATACAAGCCCCAAACAAAAGTCGTCGAGATCGAAAATTTTAGTTAGAGAGAAGCCCCAGATTCATCTGTGGAGTCCATTCTTTAATCTCAAATCAGAAATCTCAAATCGACTGACAGTAAGGGAATTGCAATTGGGCTATTGCAATTTGGCTATGGCAATTGGGCGATCGAAAAAAAGCATGAAAACCCAGCCCTCATCGTTTTGATAGAAACCTATAGGAGAACCAAGAGTGAAACTAGCAGTTTACGGAAAAGGTGGAATTGGTAAATCGACAACAAGCTGCAACATCTCCGTTGCCCTAGCCAAGCGCGGCAAGAAAGTTTTGCAAATCGGTTGCGATCCAAAGCACGACAGCACATTTACCCTCACTGGCTTCTTGATCCCCACAATTATTGACACCCTTCAGCAAAAGGACTATCACTACGAAGACGTTTGGCCAGAAGATGTCATCTACAAAGGCTACGGCGGCGTTGACTGCGTAGAAGCAGGCGGCCCACCCGCAGGAGCTGGCTGCGGCGGCTATGTAGTCGGCGAAACCGTCAAACTGCTCAAAGAACTCAATGCCTTCGACGAATACGACATCATCCTGTTCGACGTGCTCGGTGACGTAGTGTGCGGCGGTTTTGCAGCCCCATTGAACTACGCCGATTACTGCATGATTGTTACCGACAACGGGTTCGACGCTTTATTTGCAGCCAACCGCATCGCCGCCTCAGTCCGCGAAAAAGCCCGCACTCACCCGTTGCGGCTCGCCGGTTTAATTGGCAACCGCACCTCAAAGCGCGACTTGATCGACAAGTACATTGACTCTGTACCCATGCCGGTGCTGGAAGTGCTGCCCCTGATTGAAGACATTCGCGTTTCTCGCGTCAAAGGCAAAACATTGTTTGAGATGGCCGAAAGCGATCCTTCCCTCAACTACGTCTGCGATTACTACCTCAACATCGCTGACCAGATTTTGGCAATGCCCGAAGGAGTAGTGCCCAACGACACGCCCGATCGCGAATTATTCGCCTTACTTTCAGATTTTTATCTAAATCCAGTGCAACCGGTGGTCAAGAAGGAGGAAGATGAGCTAGACCTGATGATGGTTTAATAGGTCTAGCGATCAGGATGAGGATAAAGAGGTTATGGCTTTTTTTGATACTTTTTCAGTTGCTCTCAAACAGAAGTGGTTGGACTACTACCAGGTAAATCGGGCTTGGCTGCTCCTGCACATGACGGCTGACAACACGGTCGCCACACCCGACGGCGGGAAAAGGCCTGTTTCTTACCTCATCCTGGGAATTGCGGCTGCCCTGGAGCCGGAACTCCAGCAATTAATGCTGCCCTTCTCAAAACTCAAGCCGGATGCAGACAGCCTGATCGAAGTGTTGGGGCTAAATTTTGACCCGGACCTCGCGCTGGGTATGCCCTCAAATATCGTGCCGCAGACGATCGGCACATCTCCAACACCCGCAGCCGCTCAAACTGCAACTGCTGCACCCGCAGCGGCTCAAACTGCAACTGCTGCACCTGCAGCGGCTCAAACTGCAACTGCTGCACCTGCAGTGGCTCAAACTGCAACTGCTGCACCTGCAGCCGCTCAAACTGCAACTGCTGCACCCGCAGCCGCTCAAACTGCAACTGCTGCACCCGCAGCGGCTCAAACTGCAACTGCTGCACCCGCTGATGCCAAATCTAATAAATTGGGCGGTGCGGGCTTAGCAGCAGCCGGAGTAGTCGCCGGAGTCGCCGGAGCGGCCGGTCTGGCTGCTGCTGCGTCAGCACTGAGCTCCGACGACGAATCCTTCGATGAGTTTGAGGAAGAAGCAGTCTCTGATTTCGACCTGGGCGATGACGAGGAAGAAGCGGTCTCTGACTTCGACCTGGGCGATGACGAGGAAGAAGCGGTCTCCGACTTCGACATGGACGATGACGAGGAAGAAGCGGTCTCCGACTTCGACATGGACGATGACGAGGAAGAAGCGGTCTCCGACTTCGACATGGACGATGACGAGGAAGAAGCCTCGGCTTTGGACGGTCTCGGTCTCGAAGACGATGAGGAAGACGCCGTATCTGACTTTGATATGGACGATGACGAGGAAGACGCCGTATCTGACTTTGATATGGACGATGACGAGGAAGATGAAGCCTTGGCTTTGGGCGGTCTCGGCCTCGGCGATGATGACGAGGAAGATGAAGCATTGGCTTTGGGCGGTCTCGGCCTCGGCGATGACGAGGAAGATGAAGCCTCGGCTTTGGGCGGTCTCGACCTCGGCGATGATGACGAGGAAGATGAAGCCTCACAATTTGGGACTTTGACCTCTGGAGATCTCGAATCGGGGATTTCCGATCCGTTTGGGGAAGAAGATGCAGAGTTTGTCGCCGAAGAAATACCCGATCCTTTTGGGACAGCGACCTCAGATGACCTAGACATGGATCTGGGCGACTTGGACGATGACGGTATTGACGATTTCTCTGTATCTGATGACGATGACCTCGACGATCTCGGACTCGACGATCTGGGGGAAGCAACTACCGGAGATCCCGATGAAGATGATTTAGATGCTCTAGATCTCGGTGATTTGGATTCCGACGATGAAGATGAAGAAATTTCAGGCTTTTTGTCGGATTTTAAGTGAGGTTGTTGCGATCGCCCCAGTCTCTCCTAGTCTTGAAGTTTCCCGCTCTATTTGTGAGTTGTGAGTTGCGAGTTGTTAATTTTTAATTGGCTCCAACTCACAACTGCCAAAAGGCTTTTTGCCTTAGCGAGTTGAAGAAAACTAAATCCCTGCTGTGAGGGATTGTATGCCCTCGCGCAGAATTTTTTAGCCAGAATTTTGGATGCTGCGACTGCGGAAATATTGAGTTTGCTGCATCTATTTTTCACAGGAATTAGCCCAAAAATAGGTATTTCTATTTATTGTTCGCTGTGCGTCGCGATAGCGCAAAACAGGTGTTTTCTCGCCACTGCGGCTGTCCGCGATCGAGAGGAAAAACAACCTATTCCTCTGGTGGGCGATCGCACCGAGACGATCGCAAAATCCAGGTGTTTCCTCGCTCCGCCGCAAGTCCTGTTCGAGACGAAAAACAATTTAAATGGAGAAGATTTGAGATATGACTGCTATTACTACTAATGAACCGGAAGCTTTAAACTTTGAATGCGAAACAGGCAATTATCACACTTTTTGTCCGATTAGTTGCGTAGCTTGGCTTTATCAAAAAATTGAAGATAGCTTTTTCTTGGTCATCGGTACCAAGACTTGTGGCTATTTCTTGCAAAACGCAATGGGCGTGATGATTTTTGCTGAGCCTCGCTATGCGATGGCTGAGTTGGAAGAAGGCGATATTTCCGCTCAGTTAAACGATTATGATGAGTTGAAGCGGCTGTGCTTGCAAATTAAGCGCGATCGTAACCCCAGTGTAATTGTTTGGATCGGCACTTGCACCACCGAAATCATCAAAATGGATTTGGAAGGGTTAGCACCGAAACTCGAAGCAGAAATTGGCATTCCCATCGTCACAGCGCGCGCTAACGGCTTGGATTACGCTTTTACTCAAGGGGAAGATACCGTTTTAGCAGCGATGGCTGCTAAATGCCCTGACAAAGCTCCTGTGGTAGAAGCTCAGAAGCAAGAAAGAAATGCTATCTCTCAACTGCTGAATTTCGGTAAGAAAAAAGAGGAAGTTGCAGCAGATGAATCGGAATATGTCAAGCACACGCCGCTGGTACTTTTCGGTTCTTTGCCCGATCCGGTTGTCACTCAGCTAACTCTAGAATTGAAGAAGCAAGGAATCAAAGTTTCCGGTTGGCTTCCTTCCAAGCGCTACACTGAATTGCCAGTCTTGGAAGAAGGTTATTATGTATCGGGCATGAATCCGTTCTTGTCGCGCACAGCTTCTACGTTGATGCGCCGCCGCAAGTGTAAGCTAATTGGTGCGCCATTCCCGATCGGCCCTGACGGAACCCGCGCTTGGATTGAAAAGATTTGCTCAGTGTTGGGAATTGAACCAAAAGGTTTGGACGAACGGGAAGCGCAAATTTGGGCAGGTTTGGAAGATTACCTGCAAATAATTCGCGGCAAATCTGTCTTCTTTATGGGCGACAATTTGCTTGAGATTTCTTTAGCACGTTTCTTGATTCGCTGCGGCATGACTTGCCCGGAAATCGGCATTCCTTACATGGACAAGCGCTATCAGGCGGCCGAATTGGCTTTGTTAGAAAAGACTTGTCACGAGATGGGAGTTCCTACTCCTCGGATTGTGGAAAAACCAGACAATTACAATCAGTTGCAGCGGATTTACGAGCAGAATATTGATTTGGTGATTACTGGTATGGCTCACGCTAATCCTTTGGAAGCGCGGGGAATTAATACTAAGTGGTCTGTTGAGTTTACTTTTGCTCAGATTCACGGCTTTGGTAATGCGCGGGATATTTTGGAGTTGGTGACTCGTCCGCTGCGCCGGAATAATTCGCTGAAGGATTTGGGTTGGGGTAAGTTGGTGAAGAATGAAGCGAAGGTTTAATCGTTTTTAGCCTTGAATTAGAAACCCGGTTTATTAAATAAACCGGGTTTTTATTAAAATATTACTGAATTTTTCCGATAAAATGAGTGGTATTAACCGTGAACTAACTATAGACAATAGACACATTGCCAAGCATCTCCCAGATACACTACAAATGCAAAGGTTATTGCAGCGAGGGGGATCTGCTCATGTATTTAACAATGAAGCTACAATGATTAGAGTGGCACAAGCCATAATAGAAAATGGGGAATTCACCGGCATTATTCGCAATCACGAACGATATGGACTCTACTTTTCCAGCCCAATTGGTTATAGAATTCAGAGTGATGGCAGCCAAATTCCTTTACATTACGGTGAAATTAAAGTGATAGGAGATAAATATCATGTCATCCCCCGTACCCAACCTAGCAAATAACTGGCAGTTTACAGAAATATGGGTTGACCCTACCTCTGTCCCTCCTTATGTTTTGATGTTGCTCGGTGATGATAAAAATAATTTTTGCATTTTTGACCCGGCTGAAGACTATAAGATTGTTTTTGCTTGTTCTAGCTATGAGGAAGCAAGGCTTTGGCTGCTTGAAGATGAGTATGAGCGGGTTGAAGGGCGGCTCAATGTTGAGCAAGTGGCTTAAGTTATTGATGATGAAAGTCAAGCTTAAATCTCTAGATTATTACTTGGGTCTGAAATATCCTATCAGTTTTCACCCGGAAGCTGAAGGTTATACGGCGATAATCAAAGACCTTCCGGGCTGTATGTCTCAGGGTGAAAGTTTATCGGAAGCGATGGAGAATATTCAGGAAGCTAGGGAATTATGGATAGAAACAGCTTATGAGTGTGAAGATGAGATTCCTTTACCTACAACGGAAATTGAGTAGAGCGGAAATTTATCGTTGCAAATTCCTAAATCTATACATTTGAGTTTAGCAGAAAAAGCGGAAAGGGAAGGAGTTAGTCTTGACCAGTACATTCTGGTTGTGTTAAGTAAAGCAGGTTAAAAGATAATCAGATAAGGACGATCGAGTTTGAGGGAGGGTTAAAGGGCGAGCAATCTTTTTTATGAACGGCTGATGCAGGCAGATTAACGCAGATTAACGCGGATGAAGAGTGCGATCGTACTTTCAAATCAAGTTACAATTACGCCAAATCTCAATAACATTCTCGGCAAATAATCATCCAAATTCTTGATGTGTTCATCTGTTAACTCAATCAAGTTTAGTTCGTACTTCTGGTACAGTTCTTGCTTGACTTTCTTACGCGCCACATACTCCGGGTTGTTCTCATATCCCCAGTATTCAATATACACTTTTCCCCCAGGAATATAAAAGTCACAGTAAGCTTCTTCCTCTATGGGTAGTCGGCGTTCATAGGCGTGAACTAGCTCGGCCATATAGAGCCAATTATCAATCAAAACTTCCGCTTTAGACCGCACAAAATGACCGTCGGTTGTTCGATGCTGTGCACTCGCCCGAAACTTTTCCCGGAACCCTAGCTTTGTGTTTACTTCTGTTTTGCTCTGTTCTGAATTGTCACCTTTAAGACTCTCAATAGTCGCTAGAAAAACTTGATTTGTCAGTATAGATTCTGGCCAAAGCACATAAGGAGTGTTGTCTTGAGGGTAGGTTTTTTGCACCGCCCCAAAACCTATTCCCCGCTTAGCATTAGTGACAAGTTAAGGTGAGGGGTAAATTGTCAAGGGGGTATTTACATTGGTTAAAAAATAGATAAAACTCAGAATAGGCAAGTAGTTGAGCAATTATGACCAGCCATGACCAAGACCAGAACTACCAATCGGGACCACGCGAAAAAGAAACAACGACCACTGATAGAGGATGAAGTAATTGCCCAGCAACTAGAAGCATTACTGACACCAGCCATGCTCAATCAGGAAAATTCCTACCGTCAGCTAAAACTTCGAGACCGAATTCTCAACTTGCCATTGATGATGGCTGCGGTCTTAACCTTACTATGGCGAGATGTGGCAGGGGTAAGAGAGCTGACCCGAATGTTAACGAGAGACGGCTTTCTGTGGTGTAATCCCACGTCCGTCAGCCAACAAGCACTCTCACAAAGATTTTTGACCTTTACGGATGAGCTGTTTGAACAAGTATTTAAGGATTTATTACCGCGTTTAAGAACAAATTGGCAGAGGAGAAATCAACGAACCTTACCAGAAAGTATTCAGTTTACATTAACAAGATTTGAGCAGATTTGGATTATAGATAGTTCAATATTAGAGGCATTGTTTCGGAAATTATCAAACTTAGAGTCAGCTAAAATAGGACAATTGGCGGGGAAAATAAGTACAGTAATTGATCTAGTAACTAGATTGCCAGTCGAAATTTGGTTTACCGAAAATGCGAAAGAATCTGATGTAAAACTTGAAGAGAATATCCTCAATTTAGTCAGCGAAAATACGTTATTACTATTAGATAGAGGCTTTTATCACTTTAGTTTCTGGTTAAAATTAATTGAGCAAAAGGTTAAC
>NZ_JAUBOV010000148.1:0-7774 GCF_036700405.1 Microcoleus sp. T3_D1 | reverse complement strand
GTCTACACAGTCTCTTATGCTTATTTTGTTAACTTTGTCAAGTTCATATTATACCAAATTAGATGAGCTTACCCTGGGATCGGTGGTAGCCGAGCTAATTATTGCCAGACGCCGGAAAAGATATTCTTGACTGCGATCGCAATTCGATTTAAGTCTTCCTTCAGCAGCGGCGGCCAAGAAACTCCTCTGCGGAGTCCTGATTCAAATTGCTGCAAACCTTCTACTGACAGTAAATGCAGTGCCGAGATCAATTGTCGATCGAGCATTGGAGATTCTTGCAGCCCTTCAAACAATATTTTTAAAGCTAATAAAATCGATGTCACCTGTCCGGGTACGGGCGGTTGACCTTGTTTGAGACGCATCAGGAAGGCGTCGGGATTTTTCTTGGTTTCCAGGGCGGTTCCTTGGTCGATCAGAAAACTGCGGGCTGTTTTGTAATCCATTTGACGTGCGATCGATCGGAGTGCAATTAATTAGCTGGCATTATATCACTTTTTGTCGCGCTCAATTTGGTAATATATTTCCATACAGCCTACACTACAGCTACTGGTGAGGTGCCCCCATAAGCACGCTACAGCTACTGATTAGAGGCGTAGCATTCATCCCACAGTCGCCTTGAGCGAAGTGAAACGGACAGGGAAAAATAAAACAATGGCAAAACACCCAGGAAATAGCAGAAAATCCAAGATTTATCGCTACTTGTGGCTGCTTTTTTTGTGTCTCAGCTTTCTGTTAGTTCCGCTCATCAAAAAAATAGCTGCCGATACGCCATTCCCCCCACCCGCTCCTATTGAAAATAATGCTAGTTTTGGAGCGAGGATTCAAAGGACGATGGGGCTACTTGCTGCTAGCACTCCAACAAACCGCCGCCAAGTGCGTATTCTATTCTACGGTCAATCCATCACAGAACAAGATTGGTGGAAAAATGTAGTGAAGGATTTGAGACAGCGATTTCCCAATGCAGATTTAATTGTGGAAAATCGGGCAATCGGAGGATTTGCAGCACCGATTTTAATCCGTCCCAGCGAACATGATTTGTATCCTTTTTATCCAGACTTGCTAATTTTTCACGTCTACGGAGGCGGTGAAGATTACGAAGCCATAATTGCCAATGTCCGCAGCCGCACTGCTAGCGAAATACTCTTGCATTCAGACCACATCGACTGGATGCCGACAGGCAACAGCGACGATCCAAATTCAGTCACAAGATACGAATGGCACAACACTCATTCTACTCAATGGCTGCCGGAATTGGCCGATAAGTACGGCTGCGAAATCGCGGAAATTCGCGAACCTTGGCGCAGGTATTTGACAGATAATCGCTTGCAGCCACAACAGCTATTGAGCGACAACATTCACCTTAATGATTGGGGAAATTTTCTGCTAGCTGCTCTGATAAAACCGCACCTGCGATACAAGCCAAATTCTCCTCAACCGCAGCAGGATTTAGTGAAAACCTATACAGTTGGCAGGGATGTTAAGTGGCAAGATGGCAAGTTGGTTTTAGAATTTGAAGGAAATAGAATAGATGCGATCGCCGATAAAACCTTCAACGGCAAGGCAATTTCTGCTAGAATTGCGATCGACGGCAAAAAACCCTCAGAATTTCCTGAACTTTACAGCATCACCAGACCTAGCCTTAGCCTGGGGGTCGGTTGGCCGGCAATCATCCAAATATCCAGCCAAAAACCGCTAATCGTCGAAGATTGGAAAGCCATAATTACTGAGATTAACAGCGACGCCAGCAAGTTTAAATTTGACGTTGTAGGTTCTAAAACAGGTTACGACGGCAGCGGTACAAACGACGAAATGTTTGTCTCAAACTCTGGCCGCGTCGTGATTGAACCGAGAAACTGGTGGCTGCAAAAAGCCTATGAACACTCTAAAAAACCGACGCCTAAAGGCTTTGAGATTTCCTGGCAAGTGCGACCAATGTTTGTTGATTCATACGTTCCTCCACAAATTGCAGATTCAAGCCGCGAATACCCTACAACACTAGCTCAGAATTTGAGCAACTCCAAACACACCCTCGAAATCGTCCCCGAAACAGATGGGGAAGTTCCTATTGAGGCAATTCGAGTGTATCGCCCTCCTTTCTCCAATCTAAAATCTCAAGTTGAGAGTTTTAAACCGCAGATATCAGCGGATGAACGCTGAGGAACGCTGATGCAATTTTATCAGCGTTTATTTGCGTTAATCTGCGGTTTAAAAAATCTTTATGTTGATTTTATAGCAATTCTGGTGGCATTCGGGTTGATGATTGTTCAAACCCTTAATATTTAAGCGTTTTGACTCCTGAATCCTGCTATAATCGCCAAGATTATCAACCTTTGAGCATCCTCAACTCATGAAATATTAACAGCGATACAAAAAAATCCGCCACAAAAATCAACACCCAAGAAGTTACCACCGCCGCCGTTGCAGCTTGGCCTACTCCTTTCCCTCCGCCCACCGTCGTCAATCCCCAACCGCAACCGACAAGGGCAATTATCAACCCAAAAATAAAACTTTTAATCACCACAGTTACTAAATCCCAAGGCCCCAAAAAAGTCCGCACCGATTCCAAAAATACCGACGGTTCCAAATTATAAAAATGAACCGCTACAAATAGCCCGCCCAAAATTCCCACCGCTACCGAAAAAATTGTTAAAATCGGCAGCATGATGCAGCAAGCTATCACCCTCGGCACTACTAAATAATCAACCGGATTTGTTCTTAACATATACAGGGCGTCTATTTGTTCCGTCACCTGCATTTCTCCTATCTCCGCCGCAAATGCCGAACCTACTTGTCCCGCCACCACGCCGGCCGTTAAAAGTGGCGCTAATTCGCCGCAAAATGCCACAGCAAAAGCACCTCCCATCGCCCCTACCGCGCCAAAGCGAACCAATTCTCTGGCTGATTGAAATGTAAAAATCATGCCGCCAAAAAAGGCTATTAGCAGCACGGATCGGAAAGAATCCAAGCCTACTGTTACTAAATGTTCCATGATTTTGCGGCGGTCAATTTTGCCTTGGAGTATGCGTAGCAGCACTTGGCCACCCAAGAACAACGTCACGAAAAACCGCTGAAACCACCTGTTATTGAAGGTTTCATCTAAATGTCGATCGCGCTTTTCTTGGTATTTTTTAACCAATTACTGACGGCTCGCGATTAATTGCAAACAGGGCGAAGCACTGCCACATAGAGATTGTAGGCAATCCTACAGCAATTATTGCACGATTTGTCAACATATATTTTTTGTCTTTCAGCCCTGCGGTTGGTGGGTTAGGCGCGGTTTAAAATTTATTTATTGGTGACTTAACTTAATCGCCGCGCCCAACCCACCCTACAATATGACTAAAATCCTAGGACTGCTCCGCAAGTAACAAGTCGATAAACTTATCCAACTGTTCATTATTCTTTTCGGCTTGATCCTTGCCAATTCTCAGCAGTGCCGATATCTTCTCTTCCGAGGCATCATCAATCGGCAGCGGTTGTTCGCGGCTCAAATCGGGAGTAATTCTCAAATATTGATTCGGTCTTTCAACCGCATCATAAATTTGAATTAATTGATAATTTACAGTTTCAGCAACTCCCGTCATCATGATATTAATCAAAGGCTGAACCCACTCAACTTGACCCCAATTTTTCGCTTCTTCGTAGGGGTATTTTTTCTGAGCTTCTCCTGTCCCCAGCGATAGAATTACCATATCTTTTGCTGTCGGGCCTTTGTCGGAGCGATCGTCGGGAATTCTGAATTTATTTCTAACTTCTGCATAGGCACAAAGTGCGGGATTGTTTGCGAAAACTCCCCCGTCAATTAAAGCGTAGGATTCGTTCGTCAAAGAGCGGATTTTGGTAACTTCAAAGAAAGTGGGAGCTGCAGATGTGGCTCTGGCGATATCTCTAATAAAATAGTCTTGGGCTGGATATTCTTTAGCATCTATTTGATCGAAAAAGTGAGCTTTTCTCCTTTCGATGTCGTAACTGGAAATTAAACAAGGTTTCAGCAGTTCGCTGAGTTTGCAATTTCTAAAGTTTTCCAAAAAGAATTGTTCTAAGCGCTCGCCTGGATATTTCTCATCTATCAAACCGTCTATAGATGTGAGTTTTTGCCATAATGAACTCTTAAAAACGTCGCGGCCGCTCTCAATCGAAAAATTAAGAGCATCTTTCGCCGACCACCGAGGTCTGGTGGGATTTTTGGCATCAGGACACAAATAGATGCAAGTTAAAATTCCTCCCGCACTTGTGCCCGCGATTAAATCAAAATAGTCAGCTATTCTCGCATCTGGGTTGCCACTTTTCTGTTGCAGCTTTGACTCAACGCTAACTAAAACTTGCGCTGGAATAATTCCTCTAATTCCACCTCCATCTATGGATAAAATTCTGGTATATTTAGCCATGACTGTTGCCTCTTCTGAATGTTTGCTCGTTTCCTAGAGTCCGGGATACAAAAAGTGGTTTGAGAGGCTAATCATAGCGGTAATAGCCGTAAGCTGCTTAGGGCGAACTTACATAATTCCGAATTCATGCACCGCTCAATCTCAAATCCCAAATCTTCAATCTAAATTTAATTGGCGGGCTGCGATCGTATAGCGAAAAATGTATTCTACAATTTCTACGTAATTGTAGGCGGCCGCTGGCGAGTCTGCCCAGACTGTGATGCCGTGATCGCGAATTAATAAAGCGGGTACAGACGGCGCTGAAACGGCAAAAAATTCGCAAATTTCCTTGGCTATTTTAGGCACTTCCAAATAATTTGCAAATAGGGGTATCGCCACCTGCGGGTTTTCCTCCCACACCCCCAAACCTTTCAGCATTTCGATCGCGGGTAAAGGCACTGCATCTCCTGCTGTTAGCCGAGAAACTAAATTTGCCTCGATCGAGTGAACGTGATAGCAAGCTTTAGCGTTTGGAAAACAATTGTAAACGGCTAAATGAATGCTGGTTTCGGCCGAAGGGCGGCTGTCGGCAACAGGTTGCTCGACAATTGCGCCGTCTGAGTTCATTCTGATAAAATCTTGTTCAGTTAACTGCCCTTTCGCGCGGCCGCTAGCAGTAATCCAAAAAGTGCCATCTGGTAAGCGGGCTGAAAGATTGCCAGCAGTCCCAACCATCCAACCGCGATCGTAAAAATGTTTGGCTGCTGCAATTAAATCCGATCTCAAATCGCCACTCATTCTTTACAAATCCTCAGTTTTTAATCTACTTTTTACGGTAATAGTGACATTTTGCACCATTCTCAAGAACAGGCAAGATGCCTGTTCCACAAAGAGTAAATTTTCTTGTGTGGTGGGCATCCTGCCGGCTCGTGAAGGCTTATTGACAATGGTGCAAGATGTGAGTTAATAGGAATTGCCCTGGCTTATATAAACGTAGGGTGGGCAGTGCACACTTTACCAATACACACATAACTTTTCTTGAGAAAGGCTATAGTTTCAATTCCATTTTTGGGACAAATTTTCCAAGACATCAAAAAAATTATCCCATTTAGTATAAGGCTTTTGCTGTTCGTCTAGATAGTGGGCAAGCCGATCGCGCGCAAACACCGACGAAGCCTGCAAAGCCATATTAAAATCCGTCAGCGAATCTCCGATTGCCACCTGTTCCTCGGCCGGGTGCTGGCCCATCACCCGCACCTTAGACACCAATTCCTCATCTCCTTCAAACTCAGAATTGACTTGCAAGCGAGGGCCACTAGCGTCCACATCCACAGCGTAAATAACGCTCGCCCGGTGTACCAAATCGCCCATTACCGTCTCTACCATGACCCGAAGACCGCCGGAAACGATCGCAAAATCTACCTTTTTCTCGTCCAAAAAATCCAGCAATTCCAACAATCCCGGCCGCATCAGCTTTCCCCTAGAAAATTCCACAATTTCCCCGTAACGTTCCGAGGGAATAGACTCTAGTAACTGCCGCACTCCCGATCGCAAACTCAGCCTTCTAGCGTATATTTCAGGGATCAGTTGAGACGACAGTTCCGGTGCGAAATGCTTGAGCATTGCCACAAAAGTTTCTTCAACAGTTATCGTGCCGTCAAAGTCGCAGAATACCACCCGTTGCTGATTGTTCGGGATTGAAGATTTTTGCTTGTCATCGGTCATTGTCAGTCGCACCTTTCGAGAACGGCAAAAGTTTACACAATTCATCGTACACTGTCGAGCGATCGAGCGCGACTGCCCAAAACTAATAGTGACGCGCTGTTTGTTGGCAATTTACCGCAGGATTTTATTCAGAATCTTCGAGAGAATCTTCATCTTCCAGGGAATCATCCAGGGAATCTTCATCTTCCAGGGAATCTTCCAAGGAATCTTCTACGTCCTGCTTGTGGTTTTTTGTCTTTTGGGGGTTAGACTTAGCCGGCAAACAGATTAAATTATCATCCTCAGTATTAATCAAACCTTTCGATCGCAACTTACCCATCAGTCGCGTCACCGTCACCCGCGTTGAGCCAATTGCGCTGCCAATTTGAGCGTGAGTCAAGGCCCAAGGCAGCCGGTAGCCCCGAACCACATCCGGTTCGTCGTCACCTATGTAAGGTTCGCCAAACTCCTCGATCAACAAAGTGAGAAATCCCAACAGTCGGTCGATCGTCCGGCGCTGTCCCAAAGTGCTCAGCCAGAGAAGTTTCCGCTGGTGCTGGTAGCGAAACGCATCCAAAATTTCCCTACGAAAGTGAGGCCAGTTATCTAAGTCGTGCCAATACATCCACACTACGTGAGTTTGATCGGCATGAGCGTAAGCTTGGAGAGTAAACGGAGACTGAGCAACCAGTTCAAAGGGCTGGCCTGCGCCGACGAAGCCCAAAAAAGCTTCTTCTGTAGTTTTGTCAGCGGATTTCGACTTCGCCGCCGCAGCGCTAACTTGAGCGCTACCTACGAGTCGCACAGAACCTTTCTGGACTAAATACAGCAGTCCGGGTCTTGCGGGAATCCGCTCGTCTTTGCTAAAAGTCCGGCAGCGGTAGTGTTCCTGGGCCCAGTCGATAATTCGCTGCCAAGTGATAAACGGTCGATCGATAGTCTCTACAGGTGTGGAAGTTGATTGCATAAGTGAGGCTCTGGGATATATTTAAGAGTGAGAAAAACAGCTTCTGCCAGCAGTGCGATACAAAGTGAGACAACCAACCCCCGATCGAGCTTGCACGCTTCTTAACTGTGCTGACTTTTCTTAGTTTTACCGAAAAATTCAATGTAGCAAAAAATACATCAAAATGGTAGAGTTCAGCAAAAAATTTGTCGTAAATTATTGTTATTTAGCAAAAAAATCGCTAGAAAGCCTATTAATTCGATGTAGCCCCGATCGGGGGAGCCGATCGACTATCTCTGAGATCAGCAGTTTAACGTACAAGAAAAGTGCAAGCGGTAACAGTCGATCGTTGCTCTTACGGTAGGATGAGCCGATATGGATACAGCAAATATCTCGCAGTGCCCGGAAGTTACAGTGAAGTGTTTCTTGCTTTCAAGGTTCCAAAAGGCGATCGGCCAGCAAGAGACACTAGGGGAAATTCCGTTAAATCTCATAGGTGGCACCATTCTCAAGAACGGGCAAGATGCCCGTTCCACAAGAGATGAATTTTCTTGTGGAACAGGCATCTTGCCTGTTCCTAAACAAGTAATTGAGAATGGTGCAATATTTCCATTAAATCTTAAATCTTGCACCATTCTCAAGAACGGGCAAGATGCCCGTTCCACAAAAGATGAATTTTCTTGTGGAACAGGCATCTTGCCTGTTCCTAAACAAGTAATTGAGAATGGTGCAATATTTCCATTAAATCTTAAATCTT